>JAITKQ010000085.1 GCA_031278295.1 Spirochaetaceae bacterium
ATTTGAATGTGGGCAAAAGCCCACGGGTTCTTGAACAAGTCTTGCAAAATGCAAAGCATTTTGCCTTTTTTTCAGCGGAAGTTGTTCAGAAACTGAGGTTTCTGAACAACTCTAATATCAAAAAATCGGCTTGATCCCGCCAAATTTAAAATATCCATACATTTGGCGAAAATATTTTTGTATAATTCCCCTAAAATTATTTCGCTGCGCATAGTCCCGAAAATAACGGGAAAACGATGTTTGAATAACGTGTGTCCATCGCCGGAAATGTATAATTGACGGATTCTTTCCGTATCCAATATATTGCCGCCGCGTCCATACATACCCCGTTTGTATCTTTGCAATCAACGAACAAAGCATAAAGAATCCTAGTTTTGAACGCCGCTTTTGTCAATGGAACGAATCGCACGGGTAGCAGTTTTACATTTATAAAATTTTTTTCATGTAATTCGGGCGCATTTCCGGCCCTGCCGGAAACCGGGCTTTGCGGGGTTCCGCGAGGCAAGCCCCTTGGGTTGCCCCTCCATTCCCTTACGCGAACACTTCGCGCGAACGCTTCGCGCGAACGCTTCGCGCGAACGCTTCGCGCCTCTACAATCCCTTGCGCGTTTCGTACACGACGCTTTTTCGGCAGTGATAGACCGGTAAATGTAGAATTACTATCGCGCAGGGCTGGAATGCGATTCTATATTCGTTCACCGCCGCCCCGTCAGATTCAAAAAAAACAGAAGGATAGAATCCCACAGGCGTTTCAGCGGCTTACCGGCGGCAACTTCTTCCGAGGTCAGCAGTTCGGCATCCGCTATTTTTTCACCGCCGTCGTAAAACGTGATGAAACCGGCCGGGAAGCCGGCAGGCAGCGGCGCTGTCAGATCGCCGACGTTGATTTCACAGCGGAAACTGTCATCCCGGTCGGCAAGGACGGTTAAGGCGCGCGCGCTTTCAGGTACTACAAGCGGCACACGGTTTAGAGCGCCCTTCCAGACTCTTGCCGGTGGAATTGCCGGAATTTGAGGCCGTACCGTTTTGAAGTTTTTAAAAGCCCACGTCAAAAGCGCCTCGCCGTCCGCGTCCCGCGCATGCACCCCCCACCGTGCACCCAGCGAGGCCGGAACGCCGAGTATCACGGCGATAAAGCGTGTACCGTTTCGTTCGGCGGTCAGCGCCATGTTGTAGCCGGACTCGTCGATATAGCCTGTTTTGAGGCCGTCAACCCCCTCAAATGAGTAAAGCAGGTTGATATGGTTGTCCTGCACTATCGTCCGCACCCTGTCCTGCATGGACGGACGCAGATTCGATGCCTTTGGGTATGCAAACTGCGCTACCGAATGGTATCTTTTCAGATTTTCAGGGTACATACGCAGGTATTGACGGCAAAATACCGCAAAATCCCGCGCAGTCGTGATGTTTTCTTCAGAAATTCCGGATGGTTCGACAAAAATCGTGTCATTCATGCCGATCTTCGCCGCTTCCCGGTTCATCATCCTGGCAAAAGCCTCGGTTGTGGGGGAAAAATTGAGCGCAACGGCGATCGCGGCGTCGTTGCCGGACGGAATCGCCATCCCCAAAAACAGTTCGTCCAAGCTAACTATCTGCCCCTGCGCGAGGAACATCAGGCTGGAACGGGGCGGCTGATTCACGGCCCAGCTCTGCACGGGTAGCTTGACCGGCTCGTCAAGGGACATTCCCCGCTTCTCCGCCTCCCTCCCGGCAACGTACATCGTCATCAGCTTTGTCAAACTTGCCGGGGGAATTTTTTCGTCCGCGTTTTTTTCAAACAGCACCATGCCTGTTGCGGCGTCCATCAGGGCCGCGGAGCGGGCCGTCAGTTCCGGTACTTCGTTTAACGGATCAAGGCCCTGAATCCCCGTCGCGCTTAGCGCAAAAATAAAAGTGGCAATGAAGCGCCCCGACGCGGAGTCGCAAACAAGTTTGCGGCAGGGTAGCGGACCCCGCTTGCGGATAAAAACCTGAATCTTCCTCACCGTGCGGCGCGCGCTTCCCTGTACATTTCGATATACTTGCCGGCGGACAGCGTCCAGGAAAAATTCTGTTTCATGCCGCGAAGCCGCATCTTTTCAATGTGTTCCGTCCTGTTGTAATAGGCCCAAACCGCCCAGCCGACCGTGTTGTAAATCGCCTGCGGGGTCAGATCGTCAAACATAAACCCGGTTCCGCCGCCGCTCCCCTCGTCGTAATTTTGAACGGTATCCACAAGGCCGCCCGTGCGCCGCACAACCGGCAGCGTACCGTAGACAAGGGAATACATCTGATTCAGACCGCAGGGTTCGTAGCGGGAAGGCATCAAAAAGAAGTCGCTGCCCGCCACGACAAGGTGGCCAAGTTTCTCGTTGTGGCCCACCAGCGCCCTGAAGTTCGGCAGCCGCTCCGACAGGCCGGCTATTTCGCGCTCGCACCAGGTCTCGCCCGTACCGATCAGCACAAACTGGATGTTCATGTCGCGACAGATGGAAAAGGCCGAGCCGTAGCAGGGGCCAAACAGTTCGCCTATCCCCTTCTGCTCCGAAAGCCGCGTTACCATACCGATAAGCGGTACGCCGGGGTCCACCGGCAGGCCGAAATGTTTTTGTAGCGCCTCTTTTGCCGCCGCCTTGCCGGCCATGTCCCCGGCGGAATACGGCTTTGGGATAAATTTGTCTTTCGCGGGATTCCATACATCGGTGTCTACACCGTTCAGTATCCCCCGGTAATCGGCGCCCCGGTAACGTAAGGGCCCGTCAAGGCGGAAACCGTGCGCCTGCATCCTCGTCTCCTCGCGGTACGTTTCCGAAACCGTGTTCAGCCGGTCGGCGGAATAGATGCCGGCCTTGAGCATATTCATCATCCCCCAGTCCTCAAAGCCGCCCTCGTAAAACAGATTCCAGTCCAGGCCGGTATAGTGGAAGTTATCTTTGTGGTAGATGCCCTGGTAGCCAAGGTTGTGGATCGTCAGGATCGAGACGGTGTCCGCGAAAGGCCCCTCACAGAGGCCGTATTTCAGGTAGACCGGCGCAAGGGCCGCCGGCCAGTCGTGGGCGTGGATCACGTCCGGGTACCAGCCGGCCTTGTTGCAAAACTGAAAAACAGCGCGGGAAAAAAATGTAAACCGGCGCGGGTTGTCGGCGTAATCCTCGTTAAACTCGTTGGCGTAGATGCCGTCCCGCCCAAAAAATATTTCGTGGTCGATAAAAAAGACTTCGACGGGGTTTTCCTTGGATGAACCGGGCATCACCGTCCTGTAAACCGCGCACCACTCCTCCAGCCCGCCCATCCTTACGCCCATTTCGCCCTCAAGCTGCGTAAGTTTCGCCCGATCTATACGCCAGTATCGGGGTAGTATTACCTTTACCTCGTTTCCCGCTTTGGCAGCCGCGAGGGACAGGGCCGAGACCGCATCCGCCAGCCCGCCTGTCTTAGCGAAGGGTACGGCCTCGCTTGTCACCATCAGTATTTTCATCAGAAGCGCTCCAGCAACGTAATCCCGTTTTCCTTTATTATTTTGAGGCCGGCCTCGAAGTCGCTCAGCTTGAATATAACCGCCGCCCGACCTTCCCGACCCTCAAGCGATGCGTACAGGTACTCGATGTTTACGTCTGTACCGCGAAAAAGTTTCATCAACTCCGCCAACGAGCCGGGGACATCCCTGATTTCTACCCCAAGCACATCGTTTTCTCGGGTGGTAAACCCCGCATCCGTCAATGCGCCCAGCGCATCATCCTGCCGGTCAACGATTATCCGCAAAATGCCGAATTCGGCGGTATCCGCTATGCTGATCGCACGCAGGTTTATCCCCGCGTCCGCCAGACAGCCGGTTACTTCGGCAAGACGGCCCGCATTGTTCTCCAAAAATACCGATATTTGTTTGATTCCCATACAGCCCCCTAAATTTTCCTGTTATCGATGACCCGTTTTGCCTTCCCAATCGAACGTTCAATCGTTTTTGGCTCGACAAGTTTTACCTTTACGCTGATTTGCAACCTAGACTTCATTACATTGGCGATTTTATCCCGTAAACTTTCAAGATTTCTGGTCTCATCGCTAAAAAATTCCTTCTTTACCTCAACCTGTAGCTCAATTTCATCAAGATGACTCTCCCCGCGGTTCAGAATTATCAGGTACTGGGGCTCCGTCCCCTCAATTTCGATCAGGGCCTGCTCGATCTGGCTTGGGAATACGTTCACGCCGCGTACAATCAGCATATCGTCCGTCCGTCCGAAAAGCCTGTGCATACGTACAGTCGTCCTGCCGCAGGAACAGGGCCCGGCAAGCAGGAATGTAACATCCCGCGTACGGTAACGGAGTAGCGGCGTCCCTTCCTTGGTAAGCGTGGTGAAGACCAACTCGCCCTTTTCGCCGTGCGGCAACGGCTCGCCCGTGTCCGGATCTATTATTTCGGGGTAAAACAGGTCCTCGTTGATATGCAGGCCGTCCTGCGCGGAACATTCGAAAGCTACGCCCGGCCCTATGATTTCGGTAAGCCCGTATATGTCGTAAGCCTTCATCCCAAAACGTTCCTCAATCTCACGCCGCATATTTTCGCTCCAAGGCTCCGCACCGAAACAACCTTTGTTTACCGGCAGCTTCCTCAGATCTATGCCGGCATCCACCGCCTCCTCCGCCATGTACAGCGCGTAGGACGGTGTACAGGTCAGGATTGTCGAACCGAAAGCCTGCATCACCTGAAGCTGCCGCGCCGTATTGCCGGACGACATGGGAATCACGTTGGCACCCAGGTACTTCGCACCGTAATGGGCGCCCAGCCCGCCTGTAAAAAGCCCGTAGCCGTAACAGTTCTGCACGGTATCGTTTTTGGTTCCGCCCGCCCCGGCAAGGGTCCGCGCCATGCTCTCCCCCCAAATGTCTATGTCCCTTCGGGTGTAGGCGTCCACAACCGGTGTCCCTGTGGTCCCGCTGGACATGTGTATCTCCTCAATCTGGGATGCCGGACAGGCCAAAAGACCGTAAGGAAAGGTGTCGCGCAGGTCGTCCTTGGTGGTGAAGGGTAGCCTGGCTATATCCGAAAGCGTTTTTATGCCGTCCGGCGAAACTCCGAGCGCGTCCATCTTTTCCCGGTAGAAAGTGACATCGTTGTACAGTTTTTCCACGAGGTTCTTGAGACGCGCAAACTGTAGTTTACGCCTGGCTTCCGTCTCCATCGCCTCGTATTCCGGGTTAAAAATCATAAAGCCCTCCTTATGGTAGTTCATTATGTACCGTTAAGCGGCAAAAAGCAAGTCCGCCCCGCCAGCCCGCCAGCCCGCCAGCGGGTTTAAAGTCCGCTACGCGGTAGCGTCCCGAAGGCGGGTTTTACGCCGGCCATCGGGTCCGAAGGGGGCGGCTCGCATACGTGGCTGTAGGCGAGGGTTGATTTGATGTTTTTGGGCGCATTTCCGGCCCTGCCGGAAACCGGGCTTTGCGGGGTTCCGCTCCGCTCCATTCGCTACGCGCCCGCCAGCGGGTTTAAAGTCCGCTACGCGGTAGCGTCCCGAAGGCGGGCTTTACGCCGTGCCCTCGGGTCCGAAGGGGGCGCTTGCATACGCGGCTGTAGGCGGGGGGTGGTTTGATGTTTCAGACACCTTAACTCAAACCGGGATGCATGGTAAACTAATTTTTATGGGCTGGGTTGGGACGGTAAAGCAGTTTTACGGCGCGATAAATCCAATTCTAGATGTTGCGATACTTGCCTTTCTTATATACAAGGTTTACGGGTTTCTGGCAAAGACGCAGGCATTACAGCTGGTTAGGGGGGCCGGTTTTCTTGCTCTGATATTTGCTGTCGCTTACGTGTTGAAACTAAACACGCTGCTCTGGATTCTGAATATACTGGCACCAGGGCTGCTGATTGCGATAGCCATAGTTTTTCAACCGGAACTGCGCAAGATTATCATCCAACTGGGCCTGACAGAGATTTTTAGGCCGGATAAAAAACCCCGGCTCGGGCAGCTTGAAGCCGTGCTCACCTCGGCCGAGATACTTTCCGAGCAGAGACGCGGTATGCTGATTATTTTTCCGCGGCGAACCAACATAAAAAACATCATCGAGACCGGAACACGGATTAACGGCGAAATATCATCAACATTAATCGTTACCGTATTTCAATTCGACGGGCCTTTGCACGACGGCGCGATGGTGATTCAGAACGGACGCATAGCCGCCGCCGGATGCTTTTTGCCGCTTTCCGAGCAGCAGAATATAAAAAAAAGTTTCGGTACACGGCACCGCGCCGCGCTTGGAATGACGGAACAGTCCGACGCGGTCGTGCTGGTAGTTTCGGAAGAAAGCGGCGCTATTTCGCTCGCTTACGAAGCCCAGATTTATTACGATTTGGAACCGGCGGAGGTACAGGCAAAATTGCGCGATCTGCTTGACCGCCCGGCACGGAGCGCCGCGAGTGAAAGTAGCGATGACAGCGTACAGCCTTCTCCCGTGGACGCCGGCGAAAAACCGGTTTACGGCGGCGCGGCCGGCCCGGCGGATGCTCCGCTTGAGGAAGCTGTCGGGAGGGATTCCATTGTTGAACGTTGACAGGGTATTGAAAAACCTTACCGAAAACAGCCCGCAAAAAATACTGTCCCTGGTTATGGCTGTTTTTCTTTTTATGTTTCATACCATCAATCTGCTGAAATCAAAAACAATTCCTTCAAAACTACAGCTTGAAGGTCATACAGACCTGATAATTACAAATATCGTACCGGAAAGTGTAAGCGTAACGTTGCTGGGCGATGAAAAGGATATTGCCGGTGTATCAGGAGATGATATAATAACATTCATAGATATAAGCACCTATACCACAAAAGGGGTCTACCGTATTCCCGTTCAAATAATAAAAACCGGCAGCGCACTGGATATTAATACGCTGGAAGTATCTGTTGAGCCGGTCGATATCCGGATTCAACTCGACAATGTGTCGAGCAAATTTGTTAAAATTTCTCCTGATATTTCCGGTGCCCCCGCCGCCGGCTATGACCTTGTATCGGAAAATGTGAATCCGGCCGGGATAGAGGTACAGGGTCCTGAAACCTTAATAAACAGCATAGACTCCGTTACAACAGTTCCGCTCGACATATCCGACCGCTACAGTGATTTTTCCATCATGCTGGAACTTGTGAATCCCGGGCCGCTTTTTACGATACGCGGTGACAGCTATGTCGAATACAGCGCAAACATACGCCCCGCCTATATTTCAAGGTCTTTTTCCGGCATTTCATTAAAACCGGCAAATTTGTCTGAAGGTCTTGCCGCCGAAATTATACCGGAAGCCGGTAGCGTAACGCTGAAAGGGAAATACGCCGATATTGAAAATTTTGTTCCGGGCGACAGCTTGTTGACCGTAGATTGCCTGGACATAAATAATGAAGGCGATTTTGAATTACCTGTAAAGGTTGACACCGGGGAATTGTTTGAGGTCTCCGCTTATACGCCGGGGGCCGCGGTGGTAAAGGTGATAAAACGGGAATAACGATGGCTACAGATTTAAAAAATCAGGATACGAATCTCAAAATATCATACCAATCAAAAGAAGTGTATGTTTGTCCGGTATGTGAAGAAGAATTCAGGCGTGAAGAATTATTGTCGGGCGGCGGACGTTTGAACGCGGGTGAACTTACCGACGAATTGCACCGTTTGTATGTTCCGTCGGCAAGGTACGGCAGTATCTACCCGCTGGTGTACCAGGCTACTGTCTGCCACAACTGCTGGTTTTCTTCCCTGGCAAGCGATTTCAACAAGCTGCCGAAAGATAAAATAGATAAAGTTGCCGCCGATGAAAACAAGCGCCGTGAAGAGGCTGAATTGATATACCCCGGCATAGATTTCAGAAAACCGCGTACGCTTGAATCCGGAATAGTCTCACAATATTTGGTTATGCGCTGTTATGATTACTACAAAAAAGATTCATCGCCGACAATCAAACAGGCTGTCACCGCGTTGCGCACGGGCTGGCTTCTTGAAGAACTTGACAAAAAGGAACAGGGCCGGCATTACGACTGGCTTGCCGTTCTGTTAAAAAAAAAGGCCGGTTTTTTCTATCTTGAAGCGCTTAAACGTGAACAGAAGGGTACAGAGACGCTTTCGGGCATGAGCAACCTTGGTCCGGATACAGATAAAAATTACGGCTATGAAGGGATGATATACATAGCCGGCCTGCTCCAGTACAAGTACGGCGATACCAATAACCCCGATCTCCGCCGCGCCACGCTGGGCGAAGTCAAGCGTAACCTTGCGAAAATATTTGGACTCGGAAGATCATCAAAAAATAAACCGGGAGCGCTGTTGGAGAAATCCCGCGTTTTGTACGATACGATTACCAAAGAGCTAAACGAGTTCGATTGATCTATGTGTTTTGGGAAAAAACATCCTTTCGCCGCTGTCCTTCCGTCATTGTTTGGTTTTGTCTGCCTATGCGCCTGTGCTGATGATCCCTCCGCCGGCAGATTTTACGTTAATTTACGCGAGTACACAACTTATATACGGACTGGTTTTGATCCGGCGTTAATAAACACAAAACCTAGGGATACGGACAACGCTTGGTACCGTATAAATGGCGAGACGGGGAATACCGGCACGTCAATC
>JAITKQ010000133.1 GCA_031278295.1 Spirochaetaceae bacterium
TACTTTTAGCGTCAAAAGCACCACCATAAAGAATTTTGACGACGGCAAGGACTCCCGGCCCCGTTCCATCGGCACGGTGCTGCTCGCCGGAAACGAGTCCGTGATCAACTTCTATGACGGCAACCTTGTGGATGGGATTATCAGTGGCGGATCGCTTTCCGCGAGCACGGAAGTAAAAGACTGGATGATGAAGACCGCGGCGCCCGCGCTCCGGGTTGTTTACCGCTGGGCGAACTAAAGGAATAAGGAGTACATGATGAAAAACTATAGAACGCTGATGGCATTGGCGCTTGTCCTTTTCGGGCAGGCGTTTTGTTTGTACGCGCAGGATTACAAGGTTTCAAAACCGCCCACGCCTACCGAGCCTACCCTGTTCAGCCCGGAAAGCGGACTCTACCGCGCCTCGATGGGTACCATAAGGTCGGACATTGACCGGTTTATGGACGTCGGTTCGTTCAAGGATACGTCTTTTACGCGGATGCTTACGTACACCGGGTTTGACCCGCAGGGCATCACGATCGGCGCCGGGATGAAGCTGGGTAACCTGTATTTCGGAGCGGCCTACGGCGGCAGCCTTATACAGGACCTGTTTTCCCGCGCCACAAACCAGGACCCCAGCGAGTTGAACATTGAGCTGTCCACGGCGGGCGGCTCCAAAACAGAAGTCCCCGGTGTCTTCGATGCGTCGGGCGACAGGCCGGCGGAGGTAAAAAACCGGAACGAGTTTAACATCTTCCTGGGAATATGGCGCGTCGGCCTCAAGATCGGGTTCTCTCAGATATTGACGGTCAACCAGCCCCAAGGCGATGAAGACGAGATGAAAATCGGCGGGACCGAGCAGAGTTTTGCCTTTGAAAACGTGCTGGTACCCTCCTTGGCCCTTGGCGCAAGCTTTCCGGTCAGCGACTCACTCTTTCTCATCCCCAGGATTTCGGCCCAGTTGGACATCCACCAATTCGTGCAGGGATCGGACCCGCACATAGACGGAACCAACGCATTCTATTCGGGGTACGCGCAGAGCTACAACGAGGCCAGAGTCGGCGCCGACCTCGGGGTGGAGTTCCGTTCCGGGAACGGCGAATTCCGCGCCGGCGCGGGCTATTACCTTACAAAACGCATAAGCGGGTTCGATATAAAGAGCGGGGCGAAAATCACCCACGTTGTGGTCGATAACGGGGCGGAGGAAACCGTCGAGTCCGTTTACGACAACCTTGAACAGCAGATAGCGCCCTATATCCTTTACACCGGAACGATCAATGAACGGGCAAAATTCGGCGTCAAACTGCTGGCGGATGTACGTTTCAACGAGTCCTTCCTTACCCCGGACAGCGGGCAGCAGCTCTACGGCGACTACGAGACCAAGGACATGGAGATATACGTCAGACCTGAACTCGATTTCGGCGGTACATTCGCGTTGCTGCCGGACCGCTTTTCGCTTCACGCCGGGTTCGGCCTCAACCTTCATACGTTTAACATCAAGGCAACCGAAAACAAGAGTACGGGGGAAACCGGGAATTCTTTCCAGGAGACTCTCCCTTCCACCCGCTTCGCGGTGGGCTTTACTGTCAACCTGAACGCCAACACGATGATCGATATGCTGCTCATCACTTCCGGCAAGTTTGACTTCAAGAACGAGCCGGATTACAACGACATTTCCGCGTTACGAAGATCCGCGCAGGACAACAACAAGTTTACCCTGTTCCTGACGATGCGGCGTTAGACGCCGGAGGGAAACGGCTATGGGATCGATTATGAAACGCATGACGGATATTTTTTCCGCGCTTGTGCTTAGCGCCTCGTTGTCCGGCTGTGCGTCCATACTGGATTACTGGAATATAGACACGGCTGGTAATCCACTGACGCCCGCCAGCGAAAGCGGCGTGTTGGAAAAAGGCGGCGGGGATGCGGAAACTCCCGCCGCCGGCGAAAGCGGAGCGGTAGAAGAGGGCGGCGGGGAAGGGGACGCGCCGGGCGGTGAAGACGCCGACGGCGGGGCGGAAGTTTCCGCGGTAAGCGGCGACACCCAAATCCTGGAACTGCGACGCAACGCCGATGAAGCGCGGCAGGCGCAAAAGAAGGCGGAGGAGGAGCTTGCCGGCGCGAACAGGCGGATTGCCGAGCTTGAGTCCGATGCGGCAGCCGCGCGGAAAGCTGCCGACGATGCGGCAGCCGCCCAAAAGAAAGCTGCCGACGATGCGGCAGCCCAAGCCACGCCCGCTGGCGATGAGGCCGCCGAGCTGGCAGCCGCCCGGAAACAGGCTGCGGACGCGGAAGCCGCCCGCAAGAAGGCCGAGGCTGAGGCCGCCGCCCAAAAGAAAGCCGCCGATGACGCGGCAGCCGCCCAAAAGAAGGCAGCCGATGACGCGGCAGCCGCCCGGAAGCAGGCTACGGACGCGGAGGCCGCCCGCAAGAAGGCCGCCGCTGAGCTGGCAGCCGCCCAAAAGAAGGCTGCCGACGACTTGGCAGCCGCCCGGAAACAGGCCGCGGACGCGGAAGCCGCCCGCAAGAAGGCCGAGGCTGAGGCCGCCGCCCAGAAGAAAGCAGCGGACACGGCCGCGGCACAGAAAAAAGCTGCCGAGGAAGCGCTTGCCACCCAAAGACAGACAGCGGAGACGGTCGCCGCGATGCCCGAACCCGCCGCTTCCGGGGAAGCGGCGGCGGAGCCAAGCCGGACGGAACAAGACCTGGTCACCTATACAAACGTGGGCATGACGAATTCGCCGGCTGCCGCGGGGGGCGGGCCGCCGGTAAGCGAAGGCGCATCGGCCCAAACCGCGCCCTCCTCGTGGGAAAGGTCCGGATTGTTCTACACGGTCGGTGCCTGGCCGCCCGATTGCTTTTGGAAAATAGCCGAATTTGTTTACGGCGACCCCCTCCGTTGGCGCATCATCTACGAGGCAAACCGCGATAAACTTGAAGACCCTGATAACCCCGATCTGCTGAAAAGCGGCGTTATCCTGCGAATACCCTTCATTCCCGGCACACGGTAAGGCCCGCCCGTCGCGAAAAAACAGTCTCGCGCGGCAAAGGGCGACGCGCAGGAGCGGAGTTAACGTAAGTTCCGCGGAACCTCAAAGACGGCGGGAGCAGCATTTTTGGCATCACGTGGCGCGTTTCCGCAAAAACTACCAGTCCCAGCTTTTCAGGCGGCGGCCAAGCGCGGAGCCAATAATGGCGGCGCAGAAATTTTTTGCCTCTTTCAGGGCGCCGCTGTCCAAACCCAGCCGGCAGGCTTCGGACGCGCACAGCGTGGAGCTTTTTTCAAGCCAGTGGAGCGAGGCTTGGGGGAGTCCGGCGGCGGGGGCTCCGTCGCGGATGCCTGTTATTTCCGCCCATTTCCACAGAAAATGAACGAGGATACGTAAATAAGCCGGGCCAACAGCGCCGTCAAGCGCGTCAAGGGAGTCGTTTGCCTGATCGAGCGCTTCGTTCCAGTCGCAGCCGCCGCCAAAACCGGCAAGAACCGTTTCGGTTATGGCGGCGGCGGCCATGGTCCTGTCGTAGTTTTCCCTGATGCCCGGACGCCAACGCCGCACGTCAAAGTCCGTTACCTTGTAAGAATCCCTAACAGGATCACGGTACAGGTAGAGGCCGCCGGAGTGAAACGGCGAAACGTAGGAACGCAGCCTGCTTTTGGGCCCGCCGTAGACAAACGCGCGTGTAATCCCCATACCGGCGGTTAGAAAAAAGGCTTCGCGGTTGGATTCCCCGCATGACCGCATCCGCAAAACAAGGGCCGGGCAGGCGCTAAAACGTGTCATATCAACTTGCCTTAAAGGATACGCGGCGCGGGCGTAACAAGCAAGGGGCCGCAAACTTAGGGCAACGCTGATTAACTTGAGGCCAATCATCGTTGCCCCAAGGAGAGAGCTCATTGGACTTGTTCAAGAACCTATTTGAATGTGGGCAAAAGCCCACGGGTTCTTGAACAG
>JAITKQ010000163.1 GCA_031278295.1 Spirochaetaceae bacterium
TTGCCGCTGTTTGGTGTGCAAGTGGCACACTAAACACGCGGTAGAGGCCGTGGTTTACTACCAATTTTTGTCGGTGTTGCTGATTTTAACCGCCCCAAGGGGCGGGGTATTAAACCCCACTGCGAATAAATTTTCGATTTTATTTTTTGCTACATATATTTTCCGGCCAATTGTACCGTTTCTTCATTTACAGCATATTAGAGTTGTTCAGAAACCTCAGTTTCTGAACAACTTCCGCTGAAAAACCTGTTCAAGAACCCGTGGGCTTTTGCCCACATTCAAATAGGTTCTTGAACAAGTCCATTCTTCATAATCTATTGTTCGCAAATTTTCTTTTACATATTCAGGAGCGCCGTTCTCCAGTTCTGCTATAACATGGGATGGTATTATCGGTTTATACATTCCTTTTTAAAATTCGTCAAAACGCTTTCGCGTATGTTCTTTGAATTCATCATCAAAATAACCTCCCACAACTGAATTTTCAATATAAACCCTTAAAAATTTTCATTCCCAAACCGCCGGGTGCAAATGGGTAGCGAAGCCCAAGACAGAGTTAAGCCTCCGCGCGACAAAGGCGCAAACAAATTTGCGGCACGGAATCTTTAAGCCTTGTACCGGTTTGAACGGTTCTTTTGGGCCCTGACAAGCCCGAATCGAATATTCGCCGGGGTATTAAACCGGGCTTTGCGGATAGCACTCGAAAAAAGGCGACGGCTGTGCCATACTTTAAGCCTTGAAACAAAAAAAACGTGGTAAAAAACTAAGGGACAAGGATAGACTCACCGGCCTGTCCATAGGCGGGATGGGCGTTTTGCTCTTTTGGGCGGCGTTTTTTGTATACGAAAAAATCGGCGGCGGCGATCAGCGGCAGCCGGACCCGGCTGAAAAGCTTCACGAGGCGGCAGGCGCCGTACCGGAAGAAGCTTCCGCCGCCGTCCCTTTAAAAGCCGCGCCGGAGGCAGGGGACAACGCGCGGGAGGCCTTACGCCGGCCTGCCGCTACGCCTGCTGCCGTCCCGCCGGAAAGGCCGCTCCCGCCCCTTCCGGAACACAAGGGGGGACTTGTGTACGTGATTGATGACGCGGGAAACAACCTGTACGAACTTGAACCGTTTCTACGTTTCCCGGGAGCGCTCACGATAGCGGTTCTTCCCGGTCTGCCGCATTCCGCGCGGGCCGCGCGGCTGGTACGTGAGGCCGGCAAGGAAGTGTTCCTCCATCAGCCGATGGAGGCGGTGGGCGGCGCGGATCCGGGACCCGGCGCGGTATACATCGGGATGAGCAGGGAGGATGTGCGTGCCGTTCTGGAAGAAAATGTACGGGAAATCGGCCCCGTCGCCGGCATAAACAACCACCAGGGTTCGCTGGTAACGCAAGATGGGGAAATAATGAGGGTGGTGCTGGAATTTTGCCGTGATAATAAGCTATACTTTCTCGATTCCCGGACAAGTGCCGATACCGTCGCGCCAAAGGTAGCGCGGGATGTCGGCGTCAAAATAGCGGAACGGAATATTTTTTTGGATAACGAACAGGACAGGAGCGTGATGGAGGGGTATCTTGAACAGGGACTCGGTATCGCGCGGGGAAAAAAAACCGCCGTAATGATAGGGCACACATGGTCGCCTGAACTTGCCGGGCTGCTGACGGACAGTTTTGCCGGCTTAAGCGCACAAGGTTACACCTTCCTGACGGTCTCCGAAATGATGAAAGGCAGGGGTTTGCCATGATAGTACTCGGCATAGAAACATCCTGTGACGAATGCGCGGCCGCCGTTGTGGAGGACGGCAGGCGTATACTTTCAAACGTTGTGGCGACTCAGATTCCTTTTCACCGTGAATATTCAGGCGTTGTGCCGGAGCTTGCCAGCCGCAAACATACCGAATGGATTTACGGTGTTGTGGAGGAAGCCCTGTTGCGGGCAGAGAAGACACCGGGGAATATCGACGGCATAGCCGCTACCGCCTTGCCGGGGCTTATGGGCTCGCTCCTTGTCGGGCTTACCTTCGCAAAGGCCTTTGCCTGGGCAAGGCGCATCCCCTTTCTTGCCTGCAACCATATACTTGCCCACCTGTATGCGGCCCGCCTCTGTGAAAACGGGCCGGCCTACCCATACATCGGCCTCCTTGTTTCGGGCGGACATACGATAATCTGCCGTGTTGATGATTTTGACACGGTGGAAGTTCTTGGTACAACGATTGATGACGCGGTGGGCGAAGCCTTTGACAAGGTCGCAAAGTACTACGGCCTCGGCTATCCGGGCGGCGTACATATTGACAAGGCCGCCGGCCGGGGCGATGACGGCGTCTTTGCATTCCCGGTGCCAAAACTCCACAAGGGGGAGCACCGCTACGATGTCTCGTACTCCGGTTTGAAGACGGCCGTCGTGAATCAGCTTGAACAGTTCAGGAAGAAGGGGACTCCCGGCGATCTCAATACCTGTGACATTGCCGCTTCGTTTCAAAAAACGGCCGTCGAGATACTGCTGGGCGCCTTGCTCAGGGCCTGCGGCGACACAGGCATAAAAACCGTTGTTTCGGGCGGCGGGGTTGCGGCCAACTCCTACCTTCGCTCCCGCCTTGCGCGGTGCGATGGCCTTACCTGTATATTTCCGCCGCTGGATCTCTGTGGCGACAACGGCGCAATGGTGGCCGGCCTTGCCTGTCAATACTTTTTGCGGGGCGACAGTTCGCCGCTATCCACGACAGCTTCCGCCCGCGTAAAAGAATTCAAGCGCCGCTACCCCTAGCAGGTAGTCAAGGCCAAACATGCTAAAATATGCTGAAGGATTGTCATTATTGCTTGCTTGGAAAATAGTTATGATTTGTGGTAAAATCACCAATACACTTATTCCGGAGGCAAAATTATGGCGCAAATGACGGCGGAGTGGGGCAAGTCCCTGAGTTTTGAGAAAGTGTGGGCGATGTTTGCGGAGACCGACCGTAAAATAGCAGAATCGCGGGCAGAGGCCGACCGCAGGATGGCGGCGGCCGACCGCAGGATGGCGGCGGCCGAGCGCAGTATGGCGGAGACCAAGCGTGCGGTGAAAGAAGCCGCCCGCGTAGTTGCGGAACTGAGCAAAAATGTCGGGGGGCTTAACCGCTCTTTGGGCGGACTCATAGAGACGCTTATCGCGGCACGGCTGTGGGAAAAGTTTCCCGAATACGGCTTTGTCTGTTCATTCCAGCGTGTACTTATTTTCGATGAAGCAAAGCGCATAAGGACTGACGCGGACATCCTGCTTTCAAATACCGACAAGGCAATGGCTGTGGAAGTTAAACACGAATTTGACAAGGAAAAGTATGTGGACGAACATCTGAGGCGTATGGAAGTCATCCGCGCGTATCCGCCGATGGTGGTAGAGGGTAAGCAGTTGTTAGGCGCGGTGGCGGGCGGGCTTGTTGCCCCCAACATAGCGCGTTACGCATACGATGCGGGGTTTTATGTACTCGAATTAACCGGTGAGAGCGTGGGCCTCATCCCGCCGCCAGACGGCTTCAAACCAGGAATGTGGTAAGGGGTGATGGGGGGGGGGGGGGTATCTTCCATTGCTTCGAACAATTTAAAAAATCCATCAGGATAATTACTTTCCGCCGCGTTTCTTAACCGCTCTTTTTGTCATTCTTTACGCAAAAAACCGATTATTTTTTCCGCGATATACATTCTTTGGTTTGCCGGCAATGTCTGTACGGCACCCGGTATTTCTAAGGCAACGCTGATTAACTTGAGGCCAATCATCGTTGCCCCAAGGAGAGAGCTCATTTCATTACGCAAATGTGTCAACAAAGTTGACATTCGCATAAATCGGTGCTTCCCTAATGTTTCCATTAATTTGGGCGCATTTCCGGCCCTGCCGGAAACCGGGCTTTGCGGGGTTCCGCCTTGGGTTGCCCCTCCAATCCCTTGCGCGTTTCGCAAACGGCTTTTTCGTCAATAGAGTTGTTCAGAAACCTCGGTTTCTGAACAACTTCCGCTGAAAAACCTGTTCAAGAACCCGTGGGCTTTTGCTCACATTCAAATAGGTTCTTGAACAAGTCCAATGATAGGCCGGTAAATGTAAAATTACCGCGTGCGTGTTGACAGCGGGAGACTTAGCGCTCTAGACTGTCTACGTGGGAGAGGCTTTGACTACGCTTCACCGTACCGTGTGCCCGCCGCCCCGACGGCGGGCACACGGTAAACCTGTTGCGCGGTTTCGCGGGCCAAAGTTTGCGTCTGCGGAACTGCCCCCTCCCCCATAATTTGTTGACGGCACGGAGGGTGTGGCATGGACATTTATACCGTTATATTTTCACCGCTGTTTTGGCTCTGCCTTACAATTCTGTTTACCGTAATAGAAGTGTTGTGTGCGTTTAACCTTGTAACCTTATGGTTTGCCGTATCGTCCCTTGTTATGATATTCGTATCCGCGTTGACGGCAGGACTTTTGTCCGTACAAACACGTTTCGGCCTCCATATAGGGATGTTTTTGGCCATCGCTGTAGTATTGCTGATTTTTACGCGCCCGGTGGCGGTAAAAAAATTGCGGGTGGGCAGGGAAAAAACCAATGTAGATGACATTGTGGGCAGGGACGCCATTGTGATAAAAGAAATTAAAAAGTTTGAAAACGGCGAGATAAAGGTAAACGGGCAGATCTGGACGGCAATATCCGAAAATAACGGGGAAATTGAAGCGGGCGCGGAATGTGCTATTCTTAAAGTTGAAGGCGTCAAAGTTGTTGTAAGAAAAAAATGAACCACCCCAAGACAGAATAACGTTGGCGGGAAATTTATTTTTGACAAATTTAATTTATCGGAGGTTTGTTTATGTCGTTTTATTTTATTGTTCTGCCGGTTTTGGCCGTTTTTGTGCTAATCATTATGATGTCCGGCATCAAAATCGTGCCCCAGTCGCAGGCGTGGATCGTGGAAAGGCTGGGCGCTTACAATTCCACGTTAAATGTCGGTTTTCACGTTATAATTCCGGTTATAGACCACATCGCAAAAAAGGTATCGCTTAAAGAATCGTTTTTCGACTATAAACCGCAGCCCGTCATAACAAAGGATAACGTAACGATGCAGGTTGACAGCGTAGTGTTCTATCAGATAGCCGACCCTAAACTTTACACCTACGGCGTGGATAATCCAAAACTGGCCATTGATAAACTGACGACCACAACGTTAAGAAACGTCGTAGGCGAGCTTGAACTGGACGAAACGCTCACCAGCCGTGATACGATAAACAATAAACTGCGAAGTATTCTTGATGACGCTACCGACGCCTGGGGAATCAAGATAAACCGTGTCGAAGTAAAAAATATAGACCCGCCGGCATCGATAAAAGACGCGATGGAAAAACAGATGCGGGCCGAGCGTGAGCGCCGCGCCTCGATTCTTGCCGCCGAGGGGGAAAAGCAGTCTTCAATACTCAAGGCGGAGGGCATAAAACAGTCCGCCATCCTTCAGGCCGAAGCAAAAAGGGAAGTTTTGATCCAGGAAGCGGAGGGCGAGGCGCAGGCGATCATGACCGTCCAGAAGGCTACCGCCGACGGACTTGAAATGATAACAAAAATTATAGGCGCGGGCGGCGCGGTAAAACTAAAAAGTTTTGAAGCGTTTACAAAGGCCGCCGACGGAAAATCCACAAAAATAATAATCCCGTCCGACATTCAAAACCTTGCCGGGCTGGCAGCCGGCATTGCCGAAATCGTGAAACCCTAAGCTGCGAAGCAGTAAAGGTTTCAAACGGGGCAAATTTCCGGCCAAGTTTAGGATAAATGAGGGGGCGGGGGGCGGTAAGCTTTTCCCCTTAAAATGAGCGTTTCGTAGTCCCCGCCGCTTGCACGCCAATGGAGTGGCGGGGTAGAATCCGGGCATGAAGTACTCACAGTTTTTTATTCCTACGTTGAGGGAAGCGCCGGGCGACGCGGTGGTGGCGAGTCATAAACTGATGCTGCGCTCCGGCATGATAAGGCGGCTTGCCAACGGGCTTTTTGCCTACCTCCCGCTTGGGCTGCGCTCGCTGCGAAAGCTGGAACGGATCATCAGGGAAGAGATGGACGCCGCGGGCGCGCTCGAGGTAAAACCGACTGTCGTTGTGCCGGGTGAGCTCTGGAAGGAGTCGGGTCGCTGGGACACGATGGGGCAAGCCCTGCTCCGCGTAAAAAACCGGCTGAACGGTGATTTTGTTGTTTCGCCGACCGCGGAGGAGGCGCTTACCTCTCTCTTGCGGGACGATCTTTCCAGTTATAAGCAACTACCCCTCAACCTTTACCAGATAAACACCAAGTACCGGGACGAGGTGCGCCCGCGTTACGGCGTGATGCGGGGGAGGGAGTTCATAATGAAGGACGCCTATTCGTTTCACACGGACGACGCGAGTCTTGATGAGACTTACCAGGAGATGGGCCGGGCTTACCGGAGGATTTTTCGGCGGGCGGGGCTCTCGGTGATACCGGTGCGGGCCGATTCGGGGGCCATGGGCGGGAGCGGGTCGGAAGAATTCATGGTGGAAAGCGGGATCGGCGACAATACCTTGATACTTTGCCGGGCTTGCGCTTACGCGGCGAATGTCGAAAAGGCGGCCTGCAAGCCGGATTTCACCGCGCTTTCGCCTGCCGCCGCGAAGGAAGCCGCCGCCAGCCTGCCGCCACCGGGCAGGATCGACACGCCTGATGTAAAAAGCATAGCGGATCTGTGCGCTTTCCTCAAAACGGACTCCAACAACTTCATCAAGACGCTCGTTTACCGGGCCGACAACATTGAGGCGGATGGTCTGCCGGCGGGCGGCGGTACCTCGTCCGGTTTCTTTGCTGTCCTGATTCGAGGCGACCTTGAGGTGAACGAGACAAAACTAGCGGCGCTGCTCCGTGCCTCCGAGGTAAACCTCGCGGAGGATACCGATGTGGAGCGGCTTACCGGAGCGCCTGTCGGGTTTGCCGGCCCCCTCGGTCTTAAAGGACTTACCATCGTGGCGGACGAAACCGTAAGCGCTATGACCGGCGCCGTTACGGGCGCGCTTGCCCGAGACGCGCATTATCAAAATGTCGCCTTCGGACGTGATTTTACGCCCGACATTGTCGCCGACATCCGCACCGTTACCGCCGGGGACCGCTGCCCGATCTGCGGCGGCGAACTGTACGAAAAAAAGGGCAACGAACTGGGGCATATCTTTAAACTTGGTTACAAGTACACCAAATCAATGAAAGTGAGTTTCCTTGACGCTGACGGCAAGTCGCGGACGCCGCTTATGGGCTGCTACGGCATAGGCCTTGACCGTACGCTTGCCGCCGTTATCGAGGAACACCACGATCAGGCGGGCATAATCTGGCCGGTATCGCTTGCGCCATTCGAGGCGCTCGTTGTGCCCGTCAAGTACGAGGGGGCGGCCGGGGAAGCCGCGGACAAGCTGTACGCGGAACTTGCCCGGCTTGGCGTTGATACCCTGCTTGACGACAGGAGGGAACGCGCCGGCGTAAAATTCAACGATGCGGACCTTACCGGCATACCGTTCCGCGTCGTGATAGGGGACAAAAACCTGGCCTCCAGGCCTCCGCTCGTTGAACTGAAACGCAGGGGGCAGGGCGAAGCCCGTCTTGTCGGTCTGGCAGAGGCCGCCGCCGTCATAGCGCGGGAAATAAGGACGGAACTTGCGGAACTTGACGGGGCAGGTGGACGGGGATAGGGCAACGATTCCGGCATAGGCGTACCGGCCCGGTTTGGCGGCCCGTACCGGCTTAATTGCCGCGAATTTACCACGCCTTAATTGACAAATCGCCTTTTGTAAACCAAACTGGATACCATCACGGCAAAATTATATTTTTTGGGTTTTTATGGATACCGCGGCGACGGTAAGTTTGCCCGCGTCAGGTGTTTCGGCCCGGCGTGTACTATCAGCTGAATCCGCTAAAAAATGACAAGAAGCAGATGAGTCCGGCAAAAACCTGGCTGTCAAACCGCCTTTACAAAGACGTGTTTTCCGTAACTTACCACGAGCCCATGTCTGAACATACAACGTTCAGGACAGGAGGCCCGGCGGACGTTTATGTCAAACTTAAGCCCGGCAGCCCTTACGACAGGGACAAACTGGCCGCCGCCTTCGCCGATCTATTGCGGTATGCGCGTGACAGCGGCATTCCCGTTCAGATCATAGGCGGAGGGGCCAACATCGTAGTTGCGGATTCAGGCATCAGGGGCATCACCCTCGATACCAGGATAGACGACGGCGCGGCGCACCCGATCCTTGCGGACTACGGGGCCGTCCTAAACGTCTATGCGGGAATCCGTAGCGACGCGGCGGCGGACTTCGCTATGGAGAACTCCCTATCGGGCCTGGAATTTCTTGCGGGGCTTCCCGGCACCATCGGCGGCGCGGTTTGGATGAACGCGCGTTGCTGGGGTAAATCCGTTTCCGATGTGTTATGCGGCGTAGACATTTTGGATGAAGATTTTAAGCTTAATTTTGAGCCGTTCAGCGCGGGCGAATGGGCGTACAAGTCCGGTCCGTACCAAGACAGGAAGATCCTGATACTTGCCGCCAGCTTCAACCTGAAGCCGGATGATCGCGGGGCCATACAGAGGCAGATGGCCGGATACAGGCTGGAACGTGAGCAAAAGGGGCATTTTCGCTACCCCTCCGCCGGCTCTGTGTTCAAAAACAACCCGGACTTGGGCAAAAGCGCCGGGAAAATCATAGAAGAACTGGGGCTGCGGGGCGCACGGATAGGCGGGGCGCAGGTCGCGGACTGGCATGGTAACTTTATCATAAACACGGGCGGCGCGACATCATCCGATATACGCGCCCTCGCCCTGGCCGTCCAGTCCAGGGCGCGTCTTAGCATGGGCATAGAACTTGAACATGAAATTCTCTTCATAGGAGACTGGCCCCCCCCCCCCCCCGTCCTAAACTTGACCGGCAGAAATTTTAACTGGAATTTGTCTGAAAAATGAAGTTTTGCGGCTTGTCCTGCAAACCGCTATCGAAGCTAAAGGTTTGCGGCAGCCGGAAAATCGCCGTGATTTGTGGCAGAAAATATCGCAAACCTACAGGCGCGGCAGGCTGCTGGCGGCGCGGGCCGCAAAAGCCCGGGACTTTGTTGCGCCAAAGGTACCGGCGCCCTTACCTCTTGTCCTGATTTAACAAAATTGTCTTTTCCGCTATAGTTATTTGGGAAAAGTTTCCCGGCTACGGCTTTGTCCGTTCACACCGGCGGTTGCCCGCCCGTGACGGTACAAACCGTACAGGGACGGACATGGATATTTTAAACCTGGAGTATTGTAAAGGGGCATAGCCCTGTCAAGCCGGCCCGCTATAGGGAATCATGATTTATGGCGCGGACGTCCTGACGGTAATGGAGCTTGTTTTATGGAAACTCTTTCTGCGCTTTTTACGGATTTTTATGAGCTGACGATGGCTCAGGGTTACTGGAAAAAGGATAAAAACAGGCGGGCTGTTTTTGAAATGTTTTTTCGCAAGCATCCGTTCAGGGGCGGATACTCGATCTTTGCCGGCCTGGAAACCCTGCTGGCGCAGTTAAAAACATTTACGTTTTCGGATGACGATATAGCGTACCTGCGCAGCTTGAATTTTTTTGATCAGGCCTTCCTTGAGTACCTTAAAACGTTTCGTTTTTCGGGCGACCTGTACGCGATGGACGAAGGTTCCGTTGTTTTTCCGCAGGAGCCCCTGATAAGGGTTGACAGCAGCCTTATCGAATGTCAGGTGATCGAAGGGCTACTGCTCAACATCGTAAACTTTCAGAGTTTGATAGCGACAAAGACGGCGCGGGTATACCTGGCGTCCGGGAAGGGCGGCGTGATGGAATTCGGTCTGCGCCGGGCACAGGGGCCCGACGGCGCGATGTCCGCCTCGCGGGCCGCAATAGTAGGCGGCGCAATAGGAACGTCCAACACGCTTGCCGCCAAGGAATTCGGCGTAAAGCCGATGGGCACGATGGCGCACTCGTGGGTGATGAGCTTTCAAAACGAGGAGGAGGCCTTCCGCGCCTACGCGGAACTGTACCCCGTTCACCCTATATTCCTGATCGACACCTACGATACGTTGAAGAGCGGCGTTGTAAACGCGATAAAGGTAGGCAGGGAAATAATAGAGAGGGGCGGCAGCTTCGGCGTCCGTCTGGATTCGGGCGATATACACTACCTTTCGCAGGCGGTGCGTCGCGCCTTTGACGAGGCCGGTTGCGAAAAGGCCACGATTGCGGTTTCAAACGATTTGGATGAATCCATCATCTCAACGCTGGTGAATCAGGGTGCCCCGATAAACAGTTGGGGCGTCGGGACGCGCATGGTAACTGGCGGGGACGAGGCCTCGTTTAACGGCGTTTACAAGCTGACGGCGTACGAAAACGAACAGGGCAGCCTTGTTCCCGCGATCAAGGTTTCCGACAACCCTGAAAAGACGACGAACCCCGCCGTAAAACAGGTGCTGCGCCTGAGGGATGGCAGCGGAATGGCGCTTGCCGATATTCTTTCGGTTGACGATATTGACAATCCCGCGGCGGCTGAAAAATTAACGGCGGGAGAGAATTATGTTTTCTACCATCCATCGGCGGACTACCGTCATTTTTCCCACACGCTTGAGGCCCCCCCCCTCCCCCTGCTGAAAAAACAGATCGAAGGCGGGACGCGGATTTCCCGAAAGCCGTCCCTGACGGAACTTCAGAAACACTGCGCCGCGGAACTTGAAACGTTTGACCTTAGGTACAAACGACTGTTGAATCCGCATATTTACAAGGTCGCGGTAACGCAAAAACTGCGGGACCTTAAACTGGATTTGATAAAAACCTGTATGGGTGATGTGTGAGCATGAACGAAACACACGGCCCGCGCATCAACATCATACGCGAGGCCTTTGGTTATCAAAGCCGGTTTACCGGTTCCACGATGGTGTTCAAAATAGATTTCCCGGTTACGGAGGGGCGCGGGTTTCCGTACCTGATGAAGGATGTCGCGTTGCTGACGGCCAGCGGAATCCGTGTCGTAATTGTGCCTGGCTGCAAGGAATGGATAGATGCCGTCCTGCTTAAATACAACATCGTCTCGTCATATTCCGGCGGTGAGCGTATTACAGCCGGAAACGCGATGCCTTTTGTCGAGATGGCCGCCTTCCATGTCGCCACGCGGTATATGACGGCGCTTTCCGCCAGCCGTGCCGACGCCGTTACCGGCAACTTTGTGCGGGCGCGCGGGCGCGGCGTGATGGACGGCGTTGATATGGGACATACCGGCACGGTGGACAGAATTTTCGTGCGGGCGCTGGGGCGCGTTCTTGATCTGGGCATGGTGCCCATACTTCCCTGCATAGGCTGGAGTCCCACAGGCAAACCGTACAATGTACCGAGCGACGAAATCGCCGTAGCGGCCGCCTCCGCGCTGAACGCGGCAAAACTTTTTATCGTAACGGCAGGCGATAATCTGAAAAAAACGGATCTAACTCTGCCGATCCACACCCGTATCGCGCCTGACGGACGTATAATACGCCTGAGCCCGCACGAAACCGAAGAGATCCTGTTTCTTAACAAAGAGCGCGGGGAAACAAACGCCGGCAAAAAAAAATGCCTGGATATGCTGCGCCTTGCCCTGTCCGCTTCCGGGTCCGGTGTTGAACGTGTGCACATAATCGACGGCCTGGAAGAAGGCTCCGTGCTAAATGAACTGTTTACCAATTTGGGCGCGGGCACCATGCTGTACGCCGATGAGTACGAGTCGATACGCGGCATCCGCAATTCCGACATTCCCGATATTTTACACATCATGGAACCTTTGGTACGTCAGGACATTCTGATCCGGCGTAGCGTGGAGGATGTGCAAAAAAAGAAGGATGATTATGTTGTTTATGTAATTGACGGCTCGGTACACGCCTGCGGCGCGTTGCACGATCTGGGGCACGGGCAGGCCGAGCTTGCCGCCCTTGCCGCGGACAAAACGTATTCATCCATGAATATAGGGCGGCGCATCGTATACTATCTGATTGACAGGGCGCGCAATTTGGGTATGCGGCGCGTCCTTGTTTTTACCACAAAGACCCAGGACTGGTTTGAACTACTCGGTTTCCGCGAAGTAGGCATAGACAGCCTGCCTTCCCTGCGCCGTGAAAATTACGACTACAAGCGTATGAGCAAAATATTCGCGCTCGATCTTTGAATCGGGCGCCCCGCTAAAAATCGCGGTTTTGCGGCTTTAGCTTATGCTTTTAAGCCACAAAAACCGCAGGACTTGCAAGCTAAGCGCAGTTTAGCAGATAAGCAAGCGGGTTGTTGAACAAGTCTATTGACTATAACTACTATACCGGTGTTGCTGATACCCCCCCCCCCCCCTATCAGCAATTTCAAAGTTTACAATTTCTTTACAAAGAAAAACGCGAAAATAGCGGTTTAAACGGTTTTATCCTGATATTGTTCTCGCAATTCGTATTTATTTTCCTGTGTTTTTACCTGGTTTAGCTGACTTTGAATCGCTGTGCGCCGGCGCTGCCTTGACTACTTTTGAATGCGGTGTATACTATATACTAAGTTAGTTTGATTAATTCATGGCAAGGCCCCGCGCGGGAAATACCATGACCGAAAAGCCGTGTATCTATTTATCCATGCGCGGCTTTTAAGATACCCGTACCTTTTAGTAAGGAGGAATTACTATGTCACTGCTTCAGAAGGAAGTTGCCGATTTTTCCGTGAACGCTTTTCAGGACAATGCGTTCACGATCGTGACCAAAGCCGATATTCTCGGCAAATGGAGTGTCTTTTTCTTTTATCCGGCGGACTTTACCTTTGTCTGCCCCACAGAGCTGGAGGATTTGGCAAACAAGTACGATGATTTTAAGGCGATCGGGTGCGAGGTATATTCGGTCTCCCGCGACACCCACTTTGTCCACAAGGCCTGGCGCGATGCGTCCAAGACGATCCAGAAGATCCATTACCCCATGCTGGCGGATTCCAACGGCGTCCTGATCCGGGACTTTGGGGTGATGATCGAGGAGAGCGGCCTGGCCGAACGGGGGGACTTTATCATAAATCCCCAAGGCAAAATCGTGGCTTACGAGGTTGTCGCCGGCAATGTGGGGCGTAACGCCGATGAGATATTCCGCCGGGTGCAGGCCTTACAGTTTGTGGCCGAACACGGCGACCAGGTTTGCCCCGCAAAATGGGAACCCGGAGACGAGACTCTGAAACCCAGCCTCGACCTGGTGGGGGTTCTGTAGACCGCGCCTTCCGGGTAGCGCCGTGCCGTTACAGGAAGGGTGTAAAAACCATGGAACCGGAAGATATTTACGACGCGATAGTTATAGGCGGGGGCCCTGCGGGGCTGACCGCCGCCCTGTACCTTGCCCGCGCCCGCTGCCGGGTGTTGGTGGTGGAAAAGGATCGCTTCGGCGGGCAGATCACGATCGCCACCGAGGTGCTTAACTACCCCGGCGTGGAACGGACCGGCGGCGCTGCCCTTACAAAAACCATGCGGCGGCAGGCAGAGAGCTTCGGCGCGGAATTCCTGCTGGCCGGGGTGGAAAGCCTGAACCTTAGGGCCAACATCAAAACCGTCAGGACTTCCCGTGGCAGCCTGCGGGCCTTTGGGGTGATCCTTGCCACAGGGTCTCGTCCCCGGATGATTGGTTTTACAGGCGAGGAGGCTTTTAGGGGCCGGGGGGTGGCCTACTGCGCCATCTGCGACGGAGAGTTTTTTACCGGCCTTGACATTATCGTGGTGGGCGGCGGTTTTGCCGCGGCGGAAGAGGCGATCTTTTTAACCCGCTACGCCCATCATGTTACGATCCTTATCCGAAAGAATGACTTTTCCTGCGCCGCTTACGTAGCGGACGCGGCCCGTTCCCACAAAAAGATTACGGTACTTGTCAACACGGAACTGGAAGAAGTGGGTGGCGATACGGCCCTGCGCTACGCACGCTGGCGCAACATCAAAACCGGGGAAACCACCAGCTTCCGTCCGCCGGACGGAGCGTCCTTAGGGGTCTTTGTGTTTGCGGGCCATGAACCTGCCGTCGATCTGGTCCGGGACCTTGGGGTACTGGACGATCAGGGCTACGTCATCACCGACGGGGATCAGAAAACCGGCGTAGAAGGCCTTTACGCCGTCGGGGACGTATGCGGGAAAAACCTGCGCCAGGTGGTCACCGCCGTGGGGGATGGCGCAAAGGCAGCCGCCGCGCTGGAAAAATACGCCCGTGTCATGCGGGAGGCCACCGGCCTTCACCCGGCCCCGCCGCTAAGCCGCCCGCAACGGGAACCGGGGAGCAGGAAAGGGACGAAAGGCAAAACGACTGAAGCGGGCTTCTTTACGCCGGAAATCAGGGCGCAGCTTGGGGGGCTATTTGAGAAAATGGCCCGCCCCCTGGTTCTGCGCCTTGACCTGGACGAGCGCCCCGTATCGGAGGAACTTCGCCGGTTTATGGAGGAACTGGCCGGCATGACGGATAAACTCCGTCTGGACATACCCCCGCCTGACTCTTCCGGTAAAGACAGGCCCTGTACGGGGTTCTACCTGGAGGACGGTACATACCGGGGCATCGCCTTCCACGGCGTACCGGGCGGGCATGAATTTAATTCTTTTGTTGTCGGCCTGTACAACGCGGCGGGTCCCGGACAAGCCTTGGCCCCGGAGGTAACGGAGGCCCTTGGCGCGATCCGGGAACCGCTTTCCATGAAGATACTGGGCTCCCCTGCCTGTACCATCTGTCAGGAACTTGTGATAGCAGCCCAACGTATGGCCGCGGAAAATCCCCGAATCACCGCGGAAGTCTACGACCTCAATCATTTCCCCGAACTTAGGGAACGGTACAGGGTGATGAGCGTACCCTGCCTGGTTATCAACGACAACATCGTAAGTTTTGGGAAAAAGGATATCAGGGAAATCCTCGCCTTGCTGGGTTAGCGGGTCATTGCTTCGCGCGTAAACCGCAAACCGCCGGGGAGGTGCCTTAGCCGGCAGCGGGCAAGGCCGGACGGAAGGACGAAACAGTAGCTTACGCGGTCTTACATTTACAAAAATTTTCCATGTAATTCGGGCGCATTTCCGGCCCTGCCGGAAACCGGGCTTTGCGGGGTTCCGCAAGGCAAGCCCTTTGGGTTGCCCCTCCATTCCCTACGCGAACCATTCGCGCGAACGCTTCGCGCCCCTCCAATCCCTTGCGCGTTTAGCGCACGACGGCTTTTTCGGCAATGTCGGCAATGATAGACCGGTAAAATTACCGGCTTGGCAACGCGCTATCTTGCGCGAAGCCCCGCCGGCGGGCTATCCTGTAACATGGTTTCCAAAAACGCCAAATTTTAAAACACCCGTACCAAAGGCAGGTATCTATGGATTATTTGGATGAATTGATCGTGCGCCACCCGTGTTTGTCTGTCTGTAGGGATTCTATCCTTGAGGCGTACAAAATACTGGAAGCGGCTTACGCCGGGTCCGGAAAAGTTTTGATAGCCGGCAACGGCGGCAGCGCCGCCGATGCGGATCACATCACAGGCGAACTGATGAAGGGTTTTGTAAAAAAACGCCGCCCGCCGGCGCTGTTCCGTGAATCGCTGGGCCAAATTACGGACGCGGAAACGGCGGACCGTCTCGCGGAATGGATACAGGGGGGGCTTCCGGCAATCAACCTGGGCGGCCACACCGCGCTGATAAGCGCGGTGATAAACGATATAAACGGGAGTCTTATTTACGCCCAGCAGGTCTATTCCTACGCGGAAAAAAATGACGTGTTTATAGGTATATCAACCTCCGGCAATTCGGAAAACGTGTACCTGGCCATGCTTACGGCAAAGGCGAAAGCGCTTAAAACAATAACCCTGACCGGAGCTTCCGGCGGCAAAATCGCAAAATTGGCCGACGCTTCGATAAAGGTGCCGGAAACCGAAACTTACAAGGTACAGGAACTGCATCTCCCGGTCTATCACTGTATATGCCTCATGCTGGAGGATCGTTTTTTTGATTAAGGCCGTGATCATGGCGGGGGGAAAAGGTACGCGCATCTCTTCAATCGCCGCCGGTATCCCGAAACCCATGATACCGGTAAACGGAAAGCCGGTTCTTGAATATCAGCTTGAATGCCTTAAAAAAAACAGCATTCACGAAATAATAATCGTTACGGGGCATCTGGGGCATATAATAAAAGCTTATTTTCAGGATGGCAAAAAATTTGGCTGTGGTATTTCTTACTATTCGGAAGATACCCCGCTTGGTTCGGCAGGGGCCTTGTACAAAATACAAAATGAGCTAACCGATGATTTTTTGCTTATCAACGGCGATGTAATTTTTGATGTTGATCTTTCACGTTTCATGGAATTTCACCGCGGACACAACGCCCGCGCATCCCTTGCCGTCCACCCTAACAGCCACCCGTTCGACAGTGCGCTACTGGAAACCGATTCCGCATCCCGCGTCGTTTCATGGCTCAACAAAGAGGACCCGCGGAAGTATTACAGGAATCAGGTGAACGCGGGACTTCATGTCCTGTCAAAAAAACTGCTGGAGGACGCGAATTTAACCGAGGAAAAAGTAGACCTTGACCGTGATATTCTTAAACCATGTATTTCTTCCGGAGGAATCTTCGCGTACCGTACTCCGGAATACATCAAGGATATGGGTACGCCTGAACGGTACTGTCAGGTCGAGAAAGACGTAAAATCCGGCATTGTTCAAAAAAGAAATCTTACGAATAAACAGCGGGCAATGTTTATTGATCGCGACGGGACAATCACGACGCTTGACGGTTTCGTAACAAGGCCGGAACAGCTGGTGCTGAAAGATGACGCGGCGGCGGCGGTACGAATGATAAATGAAAGCGGCTTTCTGGCAATTGTGATTACGAATCAGCCTGTCATCGCGCGCGGCGAATGTACGGTTGCGGAACTTGACGAGATACACCGCAAGATGGAAACCGATCTGGGCGCTGAAGGCGCATACATTGATGATATTTTTTACTGCCCGCACCACCCCGACAAAGGTTTTCCGGGGGAACGTCCCGAATACAAGGTTGAATGTGAATGCCGCAAACCAAAACCGGGGATGATTCTTGCCGCCGCGAAAAAGTACAATGTCGATCTGGCCGAATCGTATATGGCGGGCGACAGCGTCAAGGACGCGCTCGCCGGGCTGCGGGCGCGCTGCCGCCCTGCCCTTATCAGGGCAGGGCGGCAGGGCGGGCCGGAAACCATAGAAGGCCGCGAGGTGCCGGTGTTCCCAAGCCTGTATGAATTCGCCGTGCGGACTCTGTCCCGCAAGTAGCGGCGGCGGCGATTTGGACCGGGCTTTTACGTGCGAAGCGCAACAAACTCCCGGGTGCGGGGGCCTATGCTTCCGGGTTAGTTTTTCCGGTCGTAATTTTTTTGTTTTTCGCGTGTTTAAATGAAAAATCCGTATTGAAGTATTTATTCATATCAACATTTTTCAGAAAACGCC
Organism: Spirochaetaceae bacterium; assembly: GCA_031278295.1. Taxonomy (GTDB): domain Bacteria; phylum Spirochaetota; class Spirochaetia; order Treponematales; family Breznakiellaceae; genus JAIRMY01. Next base: position 17,400 of record JAITKQ010000163.1, read on the forward strand.
TTAACAGTATACGGTAAACGGCAAAAGACAAAAATACGGACACAATGAATATGACCGGAAGTACAAACACGATATAAGTGTCACTGATGAACGGTTTTATAAAAACAAAAAACAAAAAAAACATGGCGATGAATATCAAAACCGTTAAAATAATGTTAAAGCCTGTCGCCGCAATTATAAAAAGAATGGTGTTTCCTTTTTTTGTCATTAAACCCCTCCTTTCTCCGTGCCTGACGGGGAAAAAAACAATGAACCCAGCCATATAAAAATACATATAACCACGGACGAATCCGCGATGTTGAATGTAGGCCAGCGTTCAAAGCCCAGTATACCAAAGAATTTAACGCTGATAAAATCGACAACGCCATCGGGCCGGAATATGCGATCTATCAGGTTTCCTATACCACCGCCTATGATTCCGGCGATAGTCCAGCGCTGTAAACCGGTAAAATCGACGGATTTCCAGTAAAAAAAACATAAAAACCCAAGTACGATAAGCGGCAGTATTATGAACAGCGCCGGACGAATCTCATCCGGCAGCCCGGCCCCCAGGCTAAAGGCTATCACTTTATTGCGCACATGCCATAAGTGAAGCAAATCGTTGTTAAAAACATCCGTTATCATCGTTCCAATGGGCCATTTACCGGCTATATAAGATTTTGTGATCTGATCAAGCAGGATTATCAGCACAGTCAGTGAAAAAGGCAAAGCCTTTTTCAAAACGGTTGAACTATTTTTTTCCATAATTTTCTCCTATAATCCGGTCGGTACGTCTATAAATTCGGCGTCAATGTCCAGATATTCTTTGCAGCGTTCCATAAGTTTTTGTACGCCCCACACCTCGGTGGCATAATGCCCGCCCGCTATCATGTTCAGGCCGCCCTCAAGCACCGTATGGTAAATTGAATGGGAGCTCTCGCCTGTAACGTACAGGTCTATGCCTTCCCCGACGGCATCAGGCGCCTCCATCGCGGCCCCGCCTGAAATGACGGCGCAGGTGACATTTTCGGCCTTGCCGAAAGGGTAGATCGCGAGGGGCGGCGTACCCCGGTAATTTATGCGCCGCGCCGCCTCGTCAACGGTGAGGGGTTTGCGCAAACGTCCCTTAAAACCTATCTTTATCCCGTGGTACAGGCCGAAAGGTTCTTTATCTACAATATCGAGCAGGCCGGCCAGTACCGCGTTGTTGCCCACCTCTCCATGTTTATCGAGCGGAAGGTGCGCGGCGTAGAGGGCCAGGTTGTTTTTGAGCAGGAAGTCCAGCCTTGATCGCAAAACTCCCTCGATCCTGAGCGGCGCGCCCCAAAAAAGCCCGTGGTGAACAAAAAGCATCCCCGCGCCGCACCGCGCCGCCCTCTTGAATGTCTCCAGGCAGGCATCGACAGCAAACGCGATTTTTGGCACATCGGCGCCGTCGTTGTCAACCTGTATGCCGTTCAAAGACGAATCGACCGCGTTAAAATCGTCCGGTTTCAAAACATCACGAAAAAAAGCGTCAAGCTGCCGGGTGTTCATGGATTTAATCATACAGCAAAGGCGGGAAAAAGAAAATATGCCGCGCAGAATGTAACACATTCCGGTCAGGCCGTCACCGGATGCCCGTTTCGGCCCTCCCAATCGTCCAGGATAAGCTTGGGAAACAATAGAGTTGCTTGGAAACTTCAGTTTTGGAACAGCCTCTCCTATTTACAATTCCTGAGACTGTTTTGCGGGCTTTTCCCTAAAATGAGCGTACCGTGAGGCGGGCCGGTTCATTCCGCCCTGTCCCCCCATACAATTATACAGTTTTTGGGATGTGTTAATGGCGCTTCCTCTACGATATGTGAGTTTGGTATGATTTTTATCAATTCATCCCTGTTGTAACTTCTGAAATACTCAGGCGTTATTTCATTGTAGCTTATATACCCGCGGCATGAGGGAAGTATTATTTTTTCCAGATAAACATCCTGTATCTCGCGCCGCAGCTCCGTAAAAGCGTAATTACTAATTACCAGGTCGTAGTTTTGTTTTTTCAACTCGTTCATTGTTTTATAGTTCATTACGGATGATAATACAAAACCATCCAGGTAACATTGTGCCAAAAGCAGCGCCGGTTTAATAGAGTTGTTCAGAAACCTCAGTTTCTGAACAACTTCCGCTGAAAAAAAGGCAAAATGCTTTGCATTTTGCAAGACTTGTTCAAGAACCCGTGGGCTTTTGCCCACATCCAAATAG
>JAITKQ010000191.1 GCA_031278295.1 Spirochaetaceae bacterium
GGGAAAACATTCCTTTTGCTCACCTAGGACGAATGTCTGTCAGACGAAGCCCTTTCGCGGCGCGTACCGGACTACGAGGATGACAACTTTGTAATATTCAGATACCCGTCCGCCGCTCAAGTCTTTGAGGAAGTGATCACGGGAGGGTGGCCGGCGGCCTTCTTTCGACTTTACACCCGGCCCGGCCGTTTCTTTCAAGCAACTTCCCCCGCCTCACTTCAGGTCAAACGGCTTCAGGAGTTTGTCCACCTGTACCGGCTTGCCGTTCTCGTCATCGACGCTAACTTTGGCGAAGAGCCAGCCGTCTATGCGGGACGGGTTGGCGCCGGCGGCGGCGAAAGGCGCGGGGTCAAGGACGAACACGATGTCCTTGTCGTTGGCGCCCATGTCCTTTGCCCATTCAAAGATGTTGCCGCCGCCGAGACTCACGCCGTAATGATCAAGCGCCGCGTGGTAGCCTATCACATCCCGGCGAAGGCGGACGATCCATTTGTACGAATCAAGGGGGCTTGCCTCCCCCCGGTACTTTAACGTTTCCGTCCCCAGCTTTGTCCCTACTGTAAGTTTTCCGCCGCTGAACGTAAAGTTTTCCGGGAGTTTGGCGGGGTCAAGGCCGGCGGCGAGGAATGGGGCGGCGTCGAACTCTATTGCCGCGTCGAAGAGGGGGCTTTGCGAAAAATCCCCGCTCCAGATGAAACGGGCGCCGCCGTCCGGGGCGGACAGCGACCAGCCGCCTGCCTGCCGGTCTTCGGTTACGGATTGGGGAATTTGGTTCAGGACCTTTTCAAAAGAAGCCGCCGAACCGCTTCCCACCACGTCCAGTTTTTCGCAGGAAAGCGCCGTCAAAGTAAGCGCGGCGAGACTGCCCGCGGCAATAATGCCGCCGGCAGTAATGCCGCCGGCAATCTTGCCGGCGGCAAAAAATCTTAAGTTTACAATGCCATTTCTATTTTTCATTTTCTTCCTCCTTGGGTTGTTTAGCAGCAGCTACGCGCCGCCGCGCTTTCCAGGGTTTCGGGCCGGCAGGCGCCGGCAGCCTTGAATCGTTTGAGCCGCAGCGCGTTGGTCAGCACGGAGACGGAGCTCATGCTCATAGCGGCGGCGGCGAAAATAGGGTTGAGGAGCGGGCCGCCGAGCAGGTACAAGAGGCCGGCCGCTATCGGGATGCCGAGCGTGTTGTAGCCGAAGGCCCAAAACAGGTTCTGTTTTATCACGCGAATCGTCTGTTTGCTCAAGTTTATCGCGGTGGGAACGTCTTTAAGGTTGCTGTGCATCAGGACTATGTCCGCCGACTCCATCGCCACGTCCGTGCCGCTCCCTATGGCGATACCTATGTCCGCCTGGGCAAGGGCCGGCGCATCGTTGATGCCGTCCCCCACCATCGCCACGAAGCGTTTCCGCCCGTCCGCGGCTTCCGATTCCTGTAGCCGTTTTACCTCCGCCGCCTTGTCCCCCGGCAGCACCTCGGCAAGGACACGGTCTATGCCGGCCTCCCCCGCTATGGCGGCGGCTGTCTTGGCGTTGTCGCCGGTGATCATCGCAACCTCGATCCCCATCCCGTGAAGGAGGGCTACCGCCTCCGCGCTGCTCTTTTTCAGCGTGTCCGCCACCGCGACTATGCCGGCGGCCTTTCCGTCAAGCGCTATGAACATCGGAGTCTTGCCTTCGTCCGCCAGCCTGTCGCTCTCCGTTTCAAGCGCGGCAAGGCTGATCTCCCGTTCCTCGAACAGTTTTTTGTTTCCCGCCAGTACGCCGGTGCCGCCGATTACGGCCTCGATGCCGCGTCCAGGAATCGCCTGAAAGCCGCTTGGTTCCCGCAGCTCCAGCCCGCGCTCCCGCGCACCCTCCACGATCGCCTGCCCCAGCGGGTGCTCTGAGCCTTTTTCCGCCGAAGCCGCGATTTGCAGCAGCATTTCCTGCCCGGTAAAATCAACGCGCTCCGTGGGTTGATTCGGGGGTTTGGGGGCGTAGCCCCCAGGAGAGGGGGGTGTCCCGGCAACGGCGGCAGCTACGCTGCCGGTGGCAACGTAGTTGCCGGCGGCAGTTACGCTGCCGGAGTGCAGGGCAGGGGGGAGACTTCCCCCCCCGATAACAACAATATCGGTAACGCGGGGCTTACCCTCGGTGAGCGTCCCAGTCTTGTCAAAGATGATCGTGTCGATCTTGTGGGTGGTTTCCAGCGCCTCCCCGCCCTTGATCAGGATGCCGTACTCCGCCCCCTTGCCTGTGGCCACCATGATGGCGGTGGGCGTCGCCAGGCCGAGCGCGCAGGGGCAGGCTATCACAAGCACGGAGATGAAGACGGTGAGCGCGAACTCAAGTATGCTTTTGCCGGCGGGCGGCGTTACAAGCCCCGCGGAGGCGGCCGCGAACCACGCGAGGCCGGCGGTAAGCGCTATCGCACAGACGATGGGCACGAAGTAGCCGGATACTATGTCCGCAAGCTGGGCTATCGGGGCCTTTGAGCCCTGGGCGTCCTCCACCAGTTTGATGATTTGTGCGAGCGCTGTCTCGGCACCGACCTTTTCCGCGCGGAAACGGATTAGCCCGTTGGCGTTTATCGTCGCGGCGTACACCTTGTCGCCTGACTTTTTGTCGACGGGCATACTTTCGCCTGAAAGCATCGATTCGTCTATAGACGTGTTTCCCTCGGTAACGACGCCGTCCACCGGTATCTTCGCGCCCGGTTTGACGATGATGATGTCGCCGGGGATCACTTCGTCGATCGCTATCTCTTTCTCAACGCCGTTTTGGATGATCGTCGCGGTCTTGGGGGCGAGGCCCATCAAGCGCTTTATCGCCTCGCTCGTGCGGCCCTTTGACACGGCTTCTAGCGATTTTCCTAGCAGTATCAGGGCTATGATTACGCCGGCTGTTTCAAAGTAGAGCGCGTCAACCGCGTGAAAGTCTCCCAGCGCAATCCGGACTGTGTTGTAAAGGCTGTAGACGACTGCCGCCGTCGTGCCTATCGCTATCAGGCTGTCCATGTTCGGACTGCGGTGGAGCAGGTTTTTAAAGCCTACCGTGTAGAACCTGTTTCCGGCGATGATCACGGGGATCACGAGGGCAAGCTCGGCAAGCGCGTACACAAGCGGGAAGTTCATCGGGGACAGCGCCTTGGGAAAGGGTAGGCTGAACAGGCTTATCATGGGGGCCATCGCGATGTAGAGCAGCGGAAAGGCAAAAACGGCGGCCACGATGAATTTTGTCCAGAGGATTCTTACCTCCCGCTCCTTGCGTAGCCTGTCTTCGTCCGCCGCACCGGCCTCCGAAAGATCGAGCGCCCTGTAACCCGCCTTTTCTATCGCGCCCTTTATCGCCGAGACGCGGATCATGTCCGGGTTGTAAACCACAGTCGCCTTTTCCGTAGCAAGGTTCACCACGGAGCTTTCCACGCCTTCCAGCCTGGCTATCGCCTTCTCCACCCGCGCCGAACAAGCGGCGCAGGTCATCCCCCCCACCGGTATCACAGTTTGCATTTTTT
>JAITKQ010000197.1 GCA_031278295.1 Spirochaetaceae bacterium
TTTTAAGGGAAGCCGGCGTAACTGTTAGCCCGTTAATTTTCTTCTTGACGAATGTTCAATTATCGTATATGTTGGTTTACAAGGGTTCTTTTGAGAGTTTTGCATTTTATGTCCGGCGATGTCCGTTACAGTCTTGTAGTTCGGCGCTTATGTTCTGCTTTTTTCGCGTTTCTTTTAAATACCCAATTTTGCATCCAATCGTTTGCCGGGGCGTTTTACGCCCCGGCAGGCGGGGAGTCGTCCGCTTTTGCGGGCGTGTATATTTAGCGTACCTGGACGCCGCGGTCATCCATCCGCATCCGGGAGAAGGAATTTTTAAATGGGTAGTAAATTGTATGTCGGCAACCTGCCGTTCAACACGAGTGAGGAGAGCCTTAGCCGCTATTTTTCAAGCTTTGGAACCGTAACATCCGCAAAAATCATTTTTAACCGTGACACCGGTAAATCAAAAGGGTTTGGTTTTGTCGAAATGAGTAATGACGACGAAGCCAACGCCGCGGTCCAAGACTCCAACGGCAAAGAATTTGAGGGGCGCCAGATCCGTGTTAACCTGGCTATAGATAAACCCCGCCGTGATCATCCCTCCGGCGGCGGGTACGGCAATTGGTAAAAATTTAAGGTCACAAAACCTTCCAGGTTTTGTGACCTTCGCCACGCTTAGCCAAGGTAGCCTTTCGCTTTGAGCAGCTCGGCATTGAGAATGCCGCCGCCTGCCGCGCCCCGTACCGTATTGTGGGATAGGCCTACAAAACGTAAATCGAATACGGGGCAGGCTCGTAAGCGTCCGACACTTACCGCCATACCTTTATCCGCATCCCGATCCTTGTTGGGCTGGGGCCTGTTGGCCTCGTCGCGTACTATTATTGGCTGTTCGGGTGCCATAGGCAGCTTTAACTGTTGCGGCAGAGCGCTGAATTCGCTCCAAATCCGCTTAACCTCTTCAATACCGGCTTTTTTAGCGCCAAATTCCAGGCTGACCGCGGCCGTGTGTCCGTTGATCACGGACACACGGTTGCAGTGAGCGCTGATAAGCGGCGCATCCGCCTTCCGTATCCTGCCGTTTTCGACGGAACCAAGTATCTTTAACGGCTCAAGTTCGGACTTCTCTTCCTCCCCGCCTATATAGGGTACCACATTGTCCACTATGTCAAGACTTGCCACACCAGGGTAACCCGCCCCGGATACCGCCTGCATCGTAGTCACAACCATCCTTTTAACATCGTAACCGGCTTCGAGCAAGGCCCATACAGGGGTCATGTAGCTTTGTATCGAACAGTTCGGTTTAACGACGATAAAGCCCTTCTTCCAGCCGCGGGCCGCCTGTTGGGACGGGATTATATCGGTGTGGGAGGGGTTTACCTCGGCGATCAGCATGGGCACGTCATCCGTCCAGCGGTTTGCCGAAGCGTTCGACACAACCGGAATTCCGGCTGCGGCATAGCTGTCCTCCAGCGCGAGTATTTCAGCCTTCCCCATCTCCAGCGCGGAAAACACGAAAGCCAGGTCCCCCCGCGCCGCGGCCGCCGCCGCCCGGGACAGATCATTCGCGTCCTCCACAAGCAACCCGGACACGGAAGGATCGCAGGCTTTTGCAAGCAACCAGCGGCCTGCCGTCAGCTCCCCATACCTTTTGCCGGCGCTACGCGGGGAAGCGGCGACATAATTCACCTTGAACCACGGGTGACCGGCAAGCAAAGCTATGTAGTTCTGCCCGACCATACCGGTTGCCCCTAGAATTCCGACAGGAATTTTTTTCATAAAATCTCCAACATATAAAATAACCGTAACCCTTCGGGACGGATTACCAATTGTAACAGAGTTCACCTGCCAAAAAAAGTCCAGCTGCGGGCGGCCTTGATTTTTTCAACATGTACGGCGGGGAACGCGGCTTTACGCGCCTGGATGCAAGATTACAGGCGGAGGATAGGGGATTTCTTTGATACGGCCCATCCTTCGCCGGGGGGGGGGGGCTGTCCGGCAGCCTGACAGCTTTTGGGAAAAGCGCAAAAGCGCGACAAGCTGCCGGAAACCGCCGTTTAAGGCATCTTTTTTCTGAAAATCCTGTAAAACAACAGCAAAAAGGTATAACGTATGAACGAAAAAAAGCGTACCACGCGGAAGGGGTTGTGTAAACAGAATACCACCCATTCAAAGCCGTATTGAAAGACGGCTTTTGGGGGACGTTTGCGGCGTTTGGCAAACACGGAATAGAGATCGCTGCACCAAAGACGGAGTCCGGAATTTAGGCGGTGCGTGTTTTTTGCCACCCAGCGTTCCCTGCCGTGTACGCCCTGGCCGATCAGCAAGAGAGCGGGGCTTGACTTTCGTATTACCTTGAGTATGGTATCTTCGGCCTGTTTCTTTATGATACCGGGGAAACGCCCGATGATACGCAGTTTCGGGAATGTTTCCCGTATATTTTTTTCGGAAAGCGCAAGCACGGACGGCTTGCCGCCCAGCATATAGATCGAAAACTCACGCCGTTCCAGCATCGTAAGCAGGTTGACGACAAAGTCAAAGGGCATATAGCGGACGGGCGTCTTGCCTGTAAGGAAGCGCATACCGCTAACCAAACTCTTTGAAATAGGTATAACGAGCGCCGCGTCCCGCACGTAGTTGCGGAATTCCCCGTTCCGGCGAGCTCTGAGCAGATCCGATAGGGACAGAAGGACAATATCTTCGCCCTGCCCCCGCTCTAAAAGGGAAAAGATGATCCTTTCGATATCCTCAGCGGGAAGAATGTCTATCGGCACCTTAAGCACTTCTACACGTTCACAGAGCGGTTTACGCGCTACTAGTTCATCGTCCAAATCAGCCTCTCAAAAATCAAGGTTCGCACGACAGCTATTGAATACAGGGCGGCTGTTTCCGTCCTCAAAATCGTATTGCCCAGCGTTACGGGTTTGAACCCGGCGTCCACGAATTTAAGCGCCTCAGCCGGCGAAAACCCGCCCTCCGGCCCGACCGCCAGTACTACCAGGTCCGGCACGGTTTTAAGATACCCGTGAAAACCACATTTTGCAAGGGGGGTTTCATGTACTAGCAGGGCGAGCACCTCCTCGCGTCCTGTTCTGATCTGTTCCCAGTAGCCAAAAAGTTCATCCATGCCGAGGGGTGGTCTGACAGAGGAAGGGCAGGAAGAGCCGCTTTGCTGGCGCGCCTCGATCAGTATGCGCCGCCAGCGTTCAGTGCGGGCGTCGACGGAAACGGGGGCTCCCGCGCGGCAGCGCGGGAGCGGCGTCGAATGCTTCGAATAGAACGGCACTATTTCCTTTACGCCGGTTTCGCCCGCCTGGCGGACGATCGTATCCATCTTTGAGCCTTTTGCCATGCTTTGAAACAGGATTATCGGTGGAATTTCGTTTTGTTGTGATTCTTCAACGATTTGCGCGCATTCGGCGCTGAGGGTGCCGTCCCCGATGCCTGTTATACGCAAAACTGCCGTCTTGCCGGACGGCAGGCGGCAGTTCAGCGTAGCGCCCTGCCGCACCCTGCGCACCCGCACGAGGTAATGGAAGTCCTTGCCGCTTAGCCGGACAAGCCCGGTTTTGTCGGGTTCTTGTCTCAGGATAAATTGCTTCATTTAGGCGGCAGGCCGCGTTCTCACCGGTGTTTCGGACGGAAAACCGTCAGCCTCGCGGGGCTATGGCCGGGTCTATCGGGTTGTTGTCCAGGTAAACCATGAAAAAGAGCGCCGCCTGCTCGGATACGGCGTCTACGCCAAGTCGTCCCAGTTCCATTCCTGTTGTTACAAAATCACCGGCCTTTACGAAAAGGGTTTCGCAGCCGCCATACACATACAGGTAACCGTCCTCACTCTTCACTATGACCACGCGCCCAAAGCCTCGGTACGGTCCGGCGGACTGAACCGTTCCCGGCAGTACGCAGTAGACGCTTTCTCCCGCCTCTCCGATAAGGGCCACGCCGCTAAGTTTTCCCGTCATATAGGCGGCTCTCTTTGGTTTGACGGGCCATACGAGAGAAAGATCGACGGTACGGATCACAGGCTGCGGTATATTGATCGGCTGTGAGGCGGGCTTTTGCTCCGCAAGCAGGTTGCTGCCCGCCGTCGTTTGCACGGTGTTTTGGGCGCTAAGCGGTATTTTCAAGACGTCGCCTGATTTAAGGACATAAGTTTCGGAAAGGTTGTTCAGGCTGCGAAGTTCCTGTATGGGGAGTCCGTACTGGCGGGCTATTCCGAAGAGGGTTTCGCCTTTTTGGACGCGGTGGAGCGCCACCGCCGGCGCGTTTGGGTCCGGGTTGATAGGCGGCACCATGGCGGGCGTAGAGGGAATTCGAAGGCGCTGTCCGCTCTGAATCTTGCGTGCGTCGTCAATTCCGTTTATAAAAAGAATTTCTTCAACCTTTACGTCATACTCCCGCGCCAGCCCGTAAACAGTTTCACCGCTTTTTACCGTATGGATTATATCGTCATCCGCAAAAAGCGGCGCACCGAAAAAAAACGGCAGCGACAGCGCGAGGGGAAGGATGGCACCGCAACGGGCTTGTTTTTTGGCCGAGGTATTTATATCACGCCACATACATAAAATATCGGATTTTTTGCATAGTTTTATTAGATAATTCGTATGGTAAACGTCCGCCGCGCACCCGGGCGTCCTGTCCCGCTATTTTCAACATGCGGACGGAAGGGCTATAATTCGGTATGCCGATAAATATACCACAGGATTTACCCGCGTTTACAGAATTATCACGGGAAAACGTCTTTGTAATGGCTGCCGAGCGTGCCGAAAAGCAGGATATACGTCCGCTTAAAGTTGCGATCGTAAACCTGATGCCGACGACGGTAACCACCGAAATACAGCTGCTCCGTCTGCTTGGCAATACGCCGCTACAGGTTGACATAACACTGCTTCGCATGGACAGCCACGAAGCGCATAACGCGCCGCCCGGACATTTGGAGCGATTCTATACCAGTTCCGGAAAGATAAAGCGGGAGCTTTTTGACGGCTTGGTAATCACAGGCGCACCGGTCGAGACGCTGCCTTTCGAGGAAGTGGACTACTGGGACGAGCTTTGCGAGTTGCTTGAATATTCAAAAAAGCACGTCTGGTCGGCTCTGCATATCTGCTGGGGCGCCCAGGCCGGACTTTACCATCACTACGGCATCCCAAAGATCATGCTGCCGGGCAAACTTTTCGGCATATTCAGCCACAACGTGAACGAAAAGCACACGCCGCTGTTCCGGGGTTTTGACGACATATTCCTTGCCCCCCAGTCACGGCATACCGAGAGTGATAGGAACGCGATCAACATGCGACGCGAGCTTTCCGTACAGTCTCAGACTCCCTGCGGGAGCCCCTTTATTGTTACGGCCCGAAACTGCCGTGAAATTTACATCAATGGCCACTTGGAGTACGATCCTTTGACGCTGGATGCCGAATACCGCCGCGACATGGCTAGGGGGCTGGCGATAAGCGTACCGCGGAATTATTACCGGAACGACGACCCCACACAGACGCCGGTTGTACGCTGGCGGGCGCACGCCCACCTATTTTTTTCAAACTGGCTTAACTATGTGTATCAGGGAACGCCGTTTGATCTGAACGAACTGGTCTGAGGGCGGTCACGCTCCGCTAAGCAGGCGCTACGGGCCGTAAACCCTATGCTGTGCGGCGTCCGTGTTAGACAAGATCATGGCGGAAACAGCTGACCAGGTGATCGTTTACAAAACCCGAAGCCTGCATGAAGGCGTAAATTATCGTGGGGCCGACAAAGGTAAAGCCTCTTTTTTTCAGGATTTTGGAAATTTGTACAGAAAGCGGCGTAAAGGTCGGGATCTCTCCCATGGTTTTGTAGTGGTTAACGATTGGTTTTCCGTCCACCCATTCCCATAGCCATGCCGAAAAATCGTGCCCCTGATCCCGCATGGCCAGGTAGGCGCGCGCATTTTTAATGGCCGATTCGATCTTCATTCTGTTACGGATTATCCGGTGGTCCGCCATCAGCCGTTCAATGTCCGCATTACCGTAACGCGCGATGATTTCAGGGGACATATTGTCGAAAGCCTCTCTGTATTCGTTACGGCGTTTAAGTATCGTTACCCATGAAAGGCCCGCCTGGGCGCCGTCCAGCAACAGAGCCTCAAACAACCTGCCGCTGTCCTGCAACGGGACACCCCATTCCTCGTCATGGTAGCGGGTATAAATTTCATCGCCCATGCACCAGGGACATCGTGTTAACTCCACCCGAACATACTAGCAATGATCCCCGATAAATACAATTCCCCGCCAGCGGGCTGGC
>JAITKQ010000199.1 GCA_031278295.1 Spirochaetaceae bacterium
ATGTAGACACATTATGGACAGACAACCTTAAAATAGGCATTTTGCGTACCGTTTTGGCACAAAACGGGAGCAAATGCAAGGTCTGTCCGCAAAGTAACCGACTTTGTGGACAGACACTAATTAATCGGTGCTTCCCTAGCGGGTTTCTTTCCGCCTGACGGCAAGGATCACGCCGTTCAGTATCAGGATCAGCGTAAAAAGGACTATACCTATGGAAAAAAGCATACTGCCATGCCTGCCCTGCGCGTAGCCCATCTCCAGCGCTATTGTCGCGGTCAGCGTCCTTATGCTGTCCAGCGGGCTGTGTACAATCTGTACCGAATTGCCGGCCACCAGAATCACGGCCATCGTTTCGCCTACAGCGCGGGATATGCCAAGTATGACGCCCGCTATCACGCCGGAACGGGCATGAACCAGCGTCACCCGCCAGGCGGTCTGCATCCTGCTTGCCCCCAGCGCGAGGCTCGCCTCCCGCTGGGTTTCCGGCACGGAACGAAGGCTCGTTTCCGCTATCGTGATAACCGTGGGCAGTATCATCACGGCAAGGACAAGCACCGCCGTTAAAAGCCCGTTTCCCGACGCTGTGTGAAACGTGTTTTTTACCAGGGGGGAGAGCATCATCAGGCCAAAGAAACCGTACACGACCGAGGGAATACCGGCCAGCAGTTCGATGCAGGCCCGCAACAGGGCGGCGGCCTTTTTCGGCAAAAATTCCGCCAGGAACACGGCGCAGAGCAGCCCAAGCGGTACGCCAACCAGGATCGCGCCGAAACTTGCAAGTACCGTGCCCGCTATCATCGGAAGTATGCCGTAAATTTTTTGATACGTGGGCCGCCACTGACGCCCCGTAATGAAGCGAAAAAAACTATACGGCGGTTCCGGCAGGATGATGTGTATCTTTTGATTCAAGCCCGGCACAGCGCCCGGAAAGTCCGCCGAGTACACATAAGCCTCCGTGTTGACAAGTTCGCCCTCGCCGTTTAGCGTAAGCTCCTCGCCGTTCACGGTCAAATCCAGGACGCGCTCCTCCCCGCCGCTTTCAAAACCAAGCGCTATGTTCCGGGTATCCTTAGGCAGTTCTATCGTACCTGTTCCCGTGTAAAAAACGCCGTTTACCATGAGACCGTCAACCCGCTCGCACACGATTCGTACCCCGCGCGCCGTACCAAAGAAAAAAGGCTCCGCTCCCTGAACGAACACAAACAGCAGTATCGCCCCCAGCGCAAGCACGGAAATGAAAGATGTTACTGTAACCAAAACCGTGAAGAAACGGTCAACCTTTTTTCTTATATCCAATTTTTACCCCGCTCGCCGTGTCGGATCGAATTATTTTACCGAAATCCAGCTTGTGCCGACGATTTTTTGAGCTTCGTCGGACATTACCCATGTAAGGAAGGTCTGGGTTTCAGGGTTTACCGTCGCTTTCCGGTAAAGTGTGATGAAGGGGCGGGCTATCTTGTAGCTGCCGTTCACCACGTTGGCGGTAGTGGCGGCCACGCCGTTCACGTTTACCGTATTTACGGAGTTATCCACCGAACCGAGCGATATGTAGCCGATCGCATCCACGTTGCGGGAGATTTCCGCCTTTACCGCGCCCGTGCCGTCGAATTCAGTCGCTCCGGAGAGCAGTTTGTCCTGAAACTTGACTATCTCCTCGAAAGCGCCCCGCGTACCGGAACCGGGTTCCCGCGAAACCACAGCTATCCTGCCGCTCTTGGCCCCTCCCGTTACAGCGCTCCAATCCGTTATAAGCCCTGTGTAGATGTCCCGAATCTGTTCAAGCGTCAGGCCGCTTACCGGGTTGTTTTTGTTTACGATGACCGCTATGCCGTCTATCGCGATGACAAGTTCGGTAAGGCCCAGCCCCTTCTCCGTTGCCGAAAGTTCCCGGCTGGACATCCCCAACTCGCTGGTACTGGCCGCCGCCGCCTTGATGCCGTCGGAAGACCCCGTTCCGTTGATGTTGATTCTGACATTGCTTCGCAGCTTCCCATAAGCCTCCGACAGCATTTCCATCAACGGGGTGACGGAGGTAGACCCGCTGACCTCGATCGTGTACGATACCGGCGCGGACGAAGCCCCGCCGCCGCCCGCCTCCGGCTTTCCGCTGGCAAAAACCGCTCCCAGCGCCATACAGATCAGCGCCGGAATAACTATCAATTTTTTCATTTACAACTCCTTAAAAGTATTGATGTTAAAAAGCTAAGGTCCGGGGGTTAGGCTTTTATGAAAGGATTGTTAGAATCCCGTTAAATCACGTGGAAAGATCGGCGCGGAAAGCCGGTTTTCCGCTCTTTTACCTGCATTCCATGCCGTGGCTAATCCAGCCTTTTCGACTGGATTAGCACCCGCCCGAACCGCCGCGGCGCCGACCGACTTGACAAACCGCATGAAAAAACAGAGTATTACCGTATAGGTTTGTTCTATAACCCGCCTGCTTACCTCACAAGCTTACGGATTGAGGCTTAAAAGCCATAAGCTAAGGCCGGGTTTTGGCGGAAGTTGTTCAGAAACTGTAGGTTCCGAACAACTCTATTAAAAAAAATCGGATAGCTTGATTTTTTTAAAGTGAAACTCCGACTCTGGATGAGTTAATTTGTAAAAGGAGGAAACGGAAAATGGTGACCGAACAGCCCGATTACAAGGCTATACTGGAAACCGACTCAGAGCTTAACAAAATTCAGGATTTTGATATTCTGTTGGAGCGTATACTTTTAGAAGCCCGCAAAGTGGTAAACGCCGACGCCGGTTCTATATACGTCAAGGAAACCGAGATAGAAACCGGCTGCAAGACGGAAAAACTTGCGATAAAATACGCCCAGAACGATACAATTTTAAAAGGTCTGCCGCCCGGTCAAAAGTCCATTTATTCAATTTTTAAGATACCTATTGATGAAAAAACAATTTCAGGTTACTGCGCGTATACCAGGAAGCTGCTAAACGTTAAGGACGCATATAACCTGCCCCCGGACGTTCCGTACACTTTTAGCAGCACGTATGACATGATTTCCGGGTATAAAACAACTTCTATCCTGGCGATTCCGCTGGTAACCGCGGATGGCAGGCTGCTCGGTGTCATTCAGGTTATAAATGCGCGGGATGCGCACGGAACCACGGTTCCCTTTTCCGCGCAAGATGAATTTCTTATAAGCCATTTTGCCGAAAACGCCACCACCGCGCTGGAGCGGGCAAGCATGACCCGCGCCATGATACTTAGGATGATAAAAATGGCGGAACTGCGGGACCCGAAAGAGACGGGCGCTCATGTAAACCGCGTGGCGAGTTACGCGGTAGAAATCTATGATCGGTATGCTTTCCGGCACGGAATAGGCGTTGTCGAGCAGGAGAAGTTCCGTGATACGCTGAAAATCGCGGCTATGCTGCACGATGTCGGGAAGGTTGCCATATCCGACGTAATACTAAAAAAACCCGGACGTTTTACGCCGGAAGAAGTTGTGATCATGCAGGGGCATACGGTTTCAGGCGCGGTGCTGTTTGATGATCCGCAGTCCAGTCTTGATACTATTTCAATGAATATAGCGCTTTGCCACCATGAAAACTGGGACGGCTCAGGCTACCCCGGATGGGTCGATATAGTTACCGGTGTACCGCAAAAAACCGGGCCTGACGGCAAGCCTTTGGGAAAAACGGGGGAAGAAATACCGCTTGAAAGCCGTATAGTCGCCATAGCCGATGTTTTTGACGCGCTGGGTTCAAAACGGGTTTACAAGGAGGCTTGGGATGAAACTATGGTTTACGCCGAAATACGCAAAGAATCGGGCATTAAATTCGACCCGGAGCTTGTCGAAATTTTCTTTGAAATAATTCCAAGCATAAAACAGATACAAAACCTTTACCCCGAATCCAAAGCACCGCACTAAGTCAATGCCGGTGGGTTAAACAACAGCTAAGCGACAGGGCATCGGCGTTTACTTTTCCGTAGGGGACATTTCTACTTTGGCTCGACAGAATTCCACGGGTGTAGCTAAAAAAAGGGGGCGATTTCCGGCAATAGCCCTGCAAACGTCCTGCTAGGCGGCTTTCCTATATTATCGCCGTGTTTTCAGGCCCCTTCTCCTTCCTAAGCCCTGAACCATCCCCGGCTACTTGACAGCATGGCAATATTTTCTTACAGTAAAATAGCAACAATGGGCCGCTAGCTCAGCTGGTAGAGCAGCAGACTCTTAATCTGCGGGTCACAGGTTCGATCCCTGTGCGGCTCAGGAAAACAAAATATCCCGGTAAACTGGAGAGGGATCGGGGGGGGGGGGGGCACCGGCCCATGGAAGGAAGCGGCCCACGGATGGCGCCGTAAGGCATAAGGCCCGGCCAGTAAACCCGCCGCCTGCAAAAAAGGCGCCCCGTGAAAGGGGCGGCGCGTGCCCCGGCGAATCCCGCCGCAAGACGCCGCAACACGGGTGTTGCGGCGTGTTTTTAGTTTACGGTTTCTCCATTCCCCTTGAATGCCAGTATTCGTCGTTGTTGGGGATTTAATTGATTGGCATGGTTATCCAATTCCCCCGTGATAGTGTTCATTATTAGGATTATGTTGATCCGAATAATGATCCAAATGTTTCTGCGAATCTGTATTTCTACTTACACTTCCCATTAAATATCACCCTGTAATTCGACAGTGGAAAATACGAACGGAGTATTGTTTCGCGTCAATAAATACCGGTATTCATCCTCGCTCACATAACGTTTTGTGAAATGCTCGCCGTCCTTTGTGTCCATAACCAGATAGGGTTTGTCCGGGGTTGTTTCAGAGGCGTCTACCACATTAGGATTAACCAGCGCGGTTCCGCTTACGACAAATCCTTCAATCTGGAACAGAATGAAGTTTAATTTTCTGTAATCAAACCTCGCATCGACAATCACCTCAGCCCCCGGTATTTTCGCAAGCGCGTTGTCCAGTGCTTTTTTTATGTCCACTTTTGATTTTATGGGGATAAAAAACAACACGGTGATTATCGAGTCGCTGCCCCGCACGATTTTTTTTGACCGGCTGTACGAACTGACTTGGCTCAAATCCACGTTTTTACTGGATATCAGGGTGAAATCACCAATCCGGGTCGCGCACCCCGACAGAACCACTCCGAATACCAACACCACCACCAACATACCCCATAAAAATTTTTTCTTTGTCATGTTAATTCTCCTTATAACACATTTTTGTTATGCGGCGCCATATATGGCGTTGAATTTCATTTTTTAATGCCGCATAACGTTTTTTTGTATACGCCCGAATCCCGCATACTGAATTTTCTCAAAGCCGTCTAAGACTTGTCTCTGTACGTTCACGCCCCGATATATTACAGAAAACTTACGTCATACAGCGCCTCCATATACCTCCGCCGCCCGCCGGTAAAGAAAAATAGCATGGATACGCCGCCTGTCTATGTCAAATGAGAAAAACGCTATACTGCCGCCGGAAAAACTAAAAGCTACCTTTCGGGGGGGGGGGGGGGCAACAAGACTTCCTATGCGAGAGCCCGCGCGGCTTGCCGTGCGCGATCCGCGCCCTTGCGCGGCAAGGGCCGCCGGGAGGCTGAATTTGGAACGGCGCATTGAACCGCTACACATCTTGTTCATGGATAATAGTGTAACATAAGCAAGAATTCTTGTCAAGTGGTGAATCGTATACCGTCAAGCCAAAATTAAAATGTCACATATTTTAGCGCAATAGAAATGTTATCTTGGAATTATGCGTGTTGCACATAACACCTGCGTTTACGAAGATGAACCCGCCCGTCCGGTTATGCGGAAAATATTTGAACAGTTCCCCGGACGTTTTGCGGAATCCGTTTCAATTCCCTGTCGTGGATTCGGTAAAATCAAAAAGAATACCGGGGCTTATAACCGGGTCGCAAAGTATGCTTATTAGAGTTGTTCAGAAACCTCAGTTTCTGAACAACTTCCGCTGAAAAACCTGTTCAAGAACCCGTGGGCTTTTGCCCACATTCAAATAGGTTCTTGAACAAGTCCATTATTTTGTTATAATTGAAAACCCCATAGCATAAGCGAAAAGATACGGCCTCCCCCGCTCCGCTGCCCGCAAAAAAAGCCGCCCCGCGAAAGGGGCGGCGTGTTTTCCCGATTGGGGTTTACGGCACGGCGGTAAGTGTTGGATTACTCACAGTTCCGACACCGCTTGCAAATGTTACGGAAGAGGAACCGATAGCAGTCGCTTGGGCTCCGATAACTTTTGAAGAATATATCGTTATGGACAGGGTGGAAACCGTGTCATTCCCGCTATAAGACTCATATTTATAGTCCGCATATTTATAAACCGGAAGCTCCACTTGACCGCCGCTGATGAGCACCGCCTCTATAGCGGCCTCACTGGTTACTTTCGCGCAAACAACCGCCGAGGCACCTCCAATTGAACCCGTTGCATAAGCGAATTTGCCGTTATACGAGCCAAGCCCCGTGATGGTTAGTTTGCCTGAAGTCGCGGGAGCGCCGTTGTTGCCGCCACCGCCACCGCCATCGCCATCTGTCGGGCATCCCGCCAGCACCAGCCCGAATACGAATACCAACATACCCCATAAAAATTTTTTCTTTGTCATATTAATTCTCCTTATAATATGTTTTTGTTATGCGGCGCCATAT
>JAITKQ010000046.1 GCA_031278295.1 Spirochaetaceae bacterium
GGCGGCAGAACCCGAAGCCCGCCTGCGGGATGCTACCGCGTAGCGGATGTGAAACCCGCTGGTGGGGCGGATGTGAGACCCGCTGGCGGGCGCGTATGCCTATCGCCCCTTTCGGACCCGACGGCAGAACCCGAAGCCCGCCTGCGGGATGCTACCGCGTAGCGGATGTGAAACCCGCTGGCGGGCGCGTATGCCTATCGCCTCTTTCGGACCCGACGGCAGAACCTGAAGCCCGCCTGCGGGACGCTACCGCGTAGCGGACTTTAAACCCACTGGTGGGCGCGTATGCCTATCGCTTTTTGCGGACCCGAGGGCAGAACCCGAAGCCCGCCTGCGGGATGCTACCGCGTAGCGGATGTGAAACCCGCTGGCGGGGCGTAGCGGACTTTAAACCCACTGGTGGGGCGTAGCGGGCGTGAAACCCACTGGTGGGGCGGGGCGTACATTCGCGGTTCCCGACACCTCACATCAGCCCCCGCTTACAGCCGCGTATGCCTATCGCCTATTTCGGACCCGAGGGCAGAACCCGAAGCCAGCTTTCAGGACGCTACCGCGTAGCGGATGTGAGACCCACTGGTGGGGTGGCGGGGGGTTGACATATACAGGTAATACTGCTAATTTCCTATAGTATTTATAGGAAAATATGCGGGGCCGGAACCAAGCCATTTTCACTGACCAACCCGCAGACAAATTTTCTACAGGAGCACAATCTGGGCACCGTTGATACAAAAAAAGCCGCCAACCTATTCAAATCGGCGAACCATCCCTGCTTTTCCGGCTGCGGCGGCAGGCACAGCCGCGTCCACCTACCCGTTGCCCCGGACTGTAACGTACAGTGCAACTACTGCGTACGCAAATACGACTGTCCCAATGAAAGCCGCCCCGGCGTTACCGCAAAAGTACTATCGCCGGTCGAAGCCTTGGAACGCTATACCCTGGTAAAAAAAAGAATCGGAAAACCGGATGTGGTCGGCATAGCGGGACCGGGGGATGCCTTGGCCAATTTTGAAACACTCAAAGAGACACTTACCCTTATCCGTCAGCTTGAGCCGGAAATTACGTTCTGCATTTCAACCAACGGACTGGCCCTACCCCGGTATGCCGGCGAACTTGAAGCGCTTGGCGTTTCCCACGTGACGGTGACGGTAAACGCCGTAGACCCCTTGGTAGGGAGGCACATTTACCGACACGTGCTTTTTCGGGGCCGGAACCTGCGGGGAATCGAGGCGGCAAAGACCTTGCTGGAGAATCAGATCGAAGGCATCAGACACATTGTGGAACTGGGCATGGTCTGCAAGGTAAACATCGTGATGTTATTGGGGATAAACGACGCCCACATCCCGGATGTGGTAAAAACCACCGCCTCCCTGGGGGCGGACCTTTCCAACATAATGCAGCTTATTCCCGTCAAGGGCAGCATTTTTGAACACCTACCGCTGGTAAGCAACACCGGCATTATGCGGATGCGGAAACAGTGCGAAGCCATACTGCCCCAGATGTACCATTGCAGGCAGTGCCGGGCCGATGCCGCCGGTACACTGGATAACGACATTTCACTTTTTTTAAACGGTGCGGCGGAATCGAATGCGGAAACAAAACAGACAGTTTCCGGCCGTCCCCTGCGTTTCGCGGTGGCCTCCAAAGACGGCTACCTGGTAGATATGCATTTTGGGCATGCCACCGCGTTTCACATTTTTGAATATTCAGAGGGACAGGCAACCTTTTCTGAATACCGTGAAATCCCCCGTTACTGTTCCGGAGCGGAAGGATGCCGGGATCACGATGAAACGATGAACACTGTTTTGTCCGTGCTGGAGGACTGTACAGGTGTGATCGCCGTCCGCATAGGGGAGAGGCCTAGGGCAATACTCGCCGAAAAGGGGATACGGTTTTTTATGACCTACGATTATATCAGCAGCGCGGTCAGGGCCGCGGCGGAACAGGCCGGGTAAAAGGGCAAAACAAATCCCGAAAAGAAGCCGTTTTTTTTTAATCTTCCGACACATGCATATCAACGATAAAGGCGACACGGTAAGTCTTACCCTTCTCTATCGTTGCGGTTTTGATGATCGTATAATCGCTAAGCTGTATGCGTATATCGTGTATGCCTGGTTCAACGGCAAGCGGCGCGTCCGTCCGCGTTACGGGCGCGTTGTCGATAAATATACGGGCAAGCGCCGGCGCTTCAAATATGATAAGCGGGGTTAGATCGTGCAGCGTGATGGAAAGGTCCAGTGTTTTGCCACGTTCTATCACGAAGCGGCGGTTTTCGGTGCGGTAGTCTGAGGAAAGCAGCGTAAGGGTATGCTCCCCCTCCTTGATCAGGGTTTCCTCGCCGGGGTTTTCAACAACCTGATCGTCAACCAGCATCGTATAGCTTCCGTTAGGCAAGAATTCGGGGCGGTGAACATTGACGGACAGGGCCCCCTCATCACTGAATATCGGTTTAACGTTAAGC
Organism: Spirochaetaceae bacterium; assembly: GCA_031278295.1. GTDB lineage: Bacteria > Spirochaetota > Spirochaetia > Treponematales > Breznakiellaceae > JAIRMY01. The sequence goes on from JAITKQ010000046.1 coordinate 2,459, forward strand.
TGGAACCTCATCGTCTCTATTTCCCGGCTCCAGCCCTTCATTATCGGCGTCAGCTTGAAAAGAAGGGGGAAACTTTCCGGCTGTACAGGCGATTTGAGCAAGGTCAGGTAGGGCGTACCGCGCAGGCCGTGACGGGCACGCAGAGGTATCTGGTAAATAGTTTGTATTTTGTCCGGAATAGGGTCAAACAGTACAGGCGTACCTTCAACCTCCGAGGTACGTGCGGAGGGGGTATAGTCCAGGTCCGCGTATAGGCCGAAAGCCATGCTACCTTGGTGGGGCAGCCATGTCTGAGGTACGGTGAATTCCAGTTCCACGCCGCGTATAAAACGGACATCCTGATGAAGGGATATCAGCACGGAATCGTTGTACGCTAGGGAAACGGAAACGCCGGAGGGTATATCGTTGCTTACCTCGATTCTATCTTTGACGATAACACGAATTTTTTCAGCATAAAGCAAAGAATCCAGAAAACCCAACAGAAAAAACACACAAATTCTGATGTTTTTCATCTACTTTGTCTCTCCCTGCCCAGCAGCTTGCCCGGGTCCTGAGCCTTGCCGTTTTGCCGCAATTCAAAATGAAGATGGGGACCTGTTGATAAGCCGGTAGAACCAACCCGTCCTATCATTATGCCCGCTTTTACCTGTGTTCGCAAGCCGGTGTCTATGCTTGAAAGATGGCCGTACAGACTCGTCCAGCCCCCCTCATGCGCTATCACGATGTACTTTCCGTAGACGGAATTCTCGGACGTTTCGATTACCGTACCGTCCCTGGCGGCATAAACCTCGGTCCCGGACGGGGCGGCGAGATCGAGGCCGTTGTGCGGGGAAAGCCGCCCGCTGATCGGGCTTATCCGCTGTCCGAAGGCGCTTGTCAATGTGAATTTTTGCAAGGGAAAGCGGAAAAACCCCGGATTCAGGAAAAACGCCCGTTCATTCGGGGTGAAGGAGCCGCCGGGGATGAATCTACAGCGCCGTTTTTCTCCCGGCAGGTTTATCACCATCTCCGTCCCTGCGCCGGCGTTTCTGCCTGACAGTATCAGTTTTTCAAGATCGCTTTCCGCGTCTTCGTATATAAAAATACCTGGTATCGAGGGCAGCATCAGCGTAGCGCCCGGAAAAACCGGTATATGTGACAGCCGGTTCAAGGTCGCTATCGCGTCGTAAGGGATGTTGCACCGGGCCGCAATCTGAAAAAAATCGTCCTCTCCGTCCGGGGTATAACTGTAAAGGGTAAGCTGACGCGCTATCTCTTCCGCCACGCGCAGCCCTGTTGCGGAAAATACAGCCTGTCGCCCCAGCGCGACATCATCCGAAAACTGTTTGAACATAACATCACGTCTGTTAAGGCTTTCAATTGACGGCAAGGTGCCGGGCGTTTCTTCGCCGTTTACGGCACGGTCCGGAACAAAAAACAGGACCGCGAACAGGCACACGACTATTTTTAGAAGCGAGTTCAAATTTTTTTACGGAAAATTATCGTTGGAGGGAAAGACTTTCCTGCCGCACCGTATACGCGCAACATGTACGCGCACAACATGTACGGCAGGAAACGTGTAAAAACGGCGTAGTATTCAAACCTTACATTAAGATGAAGACTCCGCCGCCGTAAACATCCCCCACGGGGCTATTTACACCCAAAGGGCCGGAACTCGCGTTCCGGCCCCCGGTAACACGGCTGCTAAACCTCCTTGATTGCTTCCGTTGGACAGGAATCCATACAAGTGCCGCAATCGGCGCATTTATCGGGATCAATCCAGCGGATTCCGTCCTTTTCGGAAATAGCTTCCGATGGACAGTCGTCTTCACAAGTGCCGCAGTTAACGCACTCTTCGGTAACTTTGTAAGCCATAAAACACCTCTCAAATAAAGATTTGTAAAATTATATAACCAAAACAGGCGGAATTCAAGTAAATAATACGGTAAATAATACGAGCGGTCGCATTCACAAAATTTTTCAGGTAATATGGGCGCATTTCCGGCACTTCGTGCCGGAAACCGGGCTTTGCGGGGTTCCGCCAGGCAAGCCCTTTGGGTTGCCCCTCCATTCCCTGCGCGAACGCTACGCGCGAACGCTTCGCGCGAACGCTACGCGCCCCTCCAATCCCTTCCGCGTTCCGTACACGGCTTTTTCGCCAATGTAGACCGGTAAATGTAAAATTACTGCGCGGCAGGACTCACAGCCGCCTCCCCCTGCCGCAAAACATGCATAAAGCTCCCCTAGGCGGGAGGACACGCTACCACACGCCCAAGCGTAATTACCGCCGCAATCCCGTACAGCGCATGTCCAGACAAATGTGGAAATGAATGGTATGGTATAAGTGAAGTATGTTGTGAGGGTCTATGAAGAGAGAGAGGGCGCCGGGAAATAGAACTCTGGCTATTTCAGAAAATGAACGCGATATCCTTAGAAAAAAGCTGTTTTTCCCCGGTAACGGGAAACTGACAGTACACCGGATAACAAACAAGACAATTTGTGGAGATTTGTTCGATGTTCTAGGCCAATTGCCGCTGGAATTTGCCGATTTGTTGATAATCGATCCGCCGTATAATCTGGATAAAAACTTTCATGGCCTTAGATTTTCAAAAACAAACGATGAGGCATATTTGGAATACCTGAAAAGCTGGTTTCCCGAAATTGTAAAAACGTTAAAACCGGGCGGTTCTGTCTATATTTGCGGGGATTGGCGGAGTACATTTTGTCTATATCAGATCATGCGGGATTTTACCGTTATCCGCAACAGGATAGTATGGCAACGGGAAAAAGGCAGGGGCGCAAAGGCAAATTGGAAAAATGTGTCGGAAGATATATGGTTTGGAACAAGAGGGAAAGAATACTATTTTAATGTAGATGCCGTAAAACAAAAACGCAGGGTTATCGCGCCGTATAGGGAAAAAGGCAAGCCGAAAGGCTGGTCGGAAACCGTTGACGGTAATTTCAGGCTGACGTTTCCGGGCAATTTTTGGGACGATATTTCCGTACCGTATTGGTCAATGCCGGAAAACACGGAACATCCCGCTCAAAAGCCGGAAAAACTAATTGCCAAACTGATACTGGCAAGCTGCCCGGAAAACGGGACGGTGCTGGACCCGTTTTTGGGTTCCGGTACGACGTCTGTTGTGGCAAAAAAATTGGGGCGCAGGTATGTTGGTATCGAGATCAATGAAGAATACTGCTGCTGGGCGGAAAAACGGCTGTCACTGTCTGAAGGTAATGCCGGTATTCAGGGGTATTCAAACGGGCTGTTTTGGGAAAGAAATACACTGGGCCAACAGATGAAAGAAAGCGGGAAACCGGACAAAATTTCACACAAAACGAACGGTGGGCGGTCGTCATTCAGGGACGACGCGCCATAAAGTATGGTAGGCTTGTTCAGAAACTTCAGTTTCTGAACAAATTCCGCTAAAAAACGCGGTTTTTGGGGCTTTTAGGCCACAAAAACCGCAAGCCTCATCTGCTAACCGCAGGTTAGCAGATGAGGAGCCGGGTTATCGGACAAGTCTAATTTCCTACAACAATGAATTGTCTAATCCGGTTACGTTTTGTCTATGGTTTTGTAATTCCTTGCAGTATAAGTGTATCCAGGCTTGTATGGTGCGCCCGCCCCTGTTGTTCAGGCATACAACTGCCAATAACCATGAAGCGTTCATTCCCAGCCCCCCCCCCCCCCCTATTATAAATTTCCGCAGCCGATCGAACCGTGTAAATAATGCGACGCTTACAAGATATACCCCCGCTACCCTTCCTTATCGGGGCAGGCAAGCGGCAAAAGGTCAGGCAAAACAGCGTTACGCTGTTTTGCGGCAGGCGGTTCATAAATCTAAAACTCCCGCCGCACCCCCGGCCACCGCCGTCGACCGCCACCGCCGACCGCTTCCATCAAACGCGGCGGGGCGTTATAATTGGTGGCATGGTAAAGGGTATCGCCCAACTGATACTTGCGCTGAACAGCAACGAAAAAAAGACGCAGGTTGCCGCCGGATTTTCATGGGGCGTACTGCTCGCGCTGGTGCCGGCGGGGAATGCTTTTTGGATCGCGCTGTTTTTTGTATCGTTTTTTTTCAGGCACAACCAGGGCGCCAAGCTGCTTGTAACGGCCGTCCTTAAACTTGCCGCGCCGCTTGTTTACCCCTGCACCGACATGGCAGGCTGGGCGATCCTTAACGTTGCGGAACTGAAGCCTTTCTTTACCGCGCTGTACAATATGCCGTTCCTGCCCTTTACCCGCTTCAACAACACGCTTGTAGCGGGCGGGCTGGCGACCGGCGCGGTACTTTGGATTCCCGTGTTCCTGCTGATGAAAGCGCTTATCCCGCTGTACCGCAATTCCTTTTTGCCAAAGATTGTGAATTCAAAGCTAATAAAGGCGATCAAAAAACTGCCGTTCGTTTCAAAAATCGGCGCCGCTGTCACCGCGTTGAAAAGTATGCGGGACGCCGGTACGGGGGCGATGTAAGGGCCATGACAAATAAAGCGCCGCCCATGTTCCGTAAACCGATACCGGAAAAAAAATTTGAAAAAAGTATAGTTAAATTTATAGAGATAAAGGCGGACAGGGAGTACCTTTTTTCGGTATTTGAATTGAAAGACGGTTTTTACCTCGTAAAGCCCGGTATTACAAAGAAGGATGCGGCAAAGCTGAAGACGCTTGCCAAGTCGGTAAAAGCCAACCGCGCCTGGTCTGTCCGTGCGATTCCGCTTGCCGCCTCCGCAATAACCGTTTCAGCCGCCGTGGTGTTTTGTGTCTTTTTCATGAATCCGCTGCTGGAACGCGCACTTGAACAGGGCCTTGAAGCCCTCTTCGAGGCGCACTCCGAAGTGGACAACTTTCACCTGAATCCTTTCCGTTTCAGAATCGGGCTATCCGGCCTAAGGGTGGCGGACCGTGACAACCCGATGACAAACCTGTTCCAGATGGGGCGGATCGAGATACGGCTTTTGCCGCAGGCTGCCCTGCGGGGAAAAGTCTATATCGAGGAAGTAAGCGCCGGGGATATACAGTTTGGAACGCCGCGTAAGGTTTCCGGAGCTCTGCCGGCCCATCCTCCAAAAAACACAAAGCCGAAAACGGAAGCTCCCGCCGCGCCGCCGCTCATCGATCTTGCGCAGTTTGACGGTATGGAACTGGTACGGAGCGAAGCGGACAAGCTTGATTCAAAAAAACTGTACGATGAAGCGGCGGCCCTGTACGGCGCGGCATTTGAAACGTGGAACACACGTGTCGCCGACTCAAAAAAACAGATTACCGAATTTCAGGACGCGGTGAAGCCGTTTATCGAATTCAACATCAACAGCGTTGACATCCGCGATCCCGCCGCAATACAGAATGTGATAAAATTGATAGAGGACGGAAAGGCGGTGGCCGACAGGATCAAGGGCGCGGCGGATCAGGCTAACGGGATCGTTACCGGCATGCAGGCCGATATAAAAAACATTGACGCGCTGGCAAATAACGCGGCCAACGCGGTGCAGGCCGACATCAACCGCCTGAAATCCTACATTGATTTTTCCGGCGGCGCGTACAACAGTCTGGTCGATCCTGTGCTGCGCCAAATTCTGACCGGTGTGGGCTGGCGCTACATAAACTACGGGAAACGGGCGCTGGAGGTTTTTGAAAAGGTAAAAACCGCCCGTGCCGATCAAAAAGCCGAAAAAAAAGAAACCTTCGGGGGTCGGGATGTGGTTTTTCCGTTGCGGCGCTACCCGTCATTTTATATGGGAAAGCTGGCCTCCGATTTTACAGTTCAGGGCTGGAACAGCGCCATCGATCTGCGTGACGTAAGTTCCGCCCCTGAGATTACCGGCAGGCCCGTATCGTTGAAACTGTCCGTGCGGGAAACGGGCGGGGACGGGCGCTTTGTTTCGTTTTCCGGCAGCGCGGACTTCCGCGACTCGGCGGCGGAACTGTTTGACGCGGAGCTTTCCGGCGGCAATTTTCTGTTCACCGTGGGGGAGGAGCTTGACACGATCGGCATAGGCGGGTTTAACGGCTCGGCCGGTATGGAGTTGAGGGCTGAGGGCGGCAGGGACGGCAGCGTGTTGATAGCGGGGGAGGCCAATGTCAAAAACCCCGCCCTGCTGGAACCGCGCGGTATCGTGGCGGAGGCCATATCCGGGGCGGTGAGCGCGGCGGGCGCTGTGGAGCTTGGCTTTGAATATACACGTTCTCCGGAATCCCGGGACGATTCTTTTTCGGTTAACACCAACATAGGGGTACTTGTCGTTGAGGCCCTTAAAAAAACTGCCGCGGAATACGCAAGGAAGGCGGCGGCGGAGCTGGAACGCGCCGTCCGTTCTTACATAAGCTCTTATGCCGGGGACTACCTGTCAAACGACGATTTGAACAAGCTTTTTGCCGTAGCGAGGGGGGACAGGGACGCGCTTGGCAGCCTCCAGTCGCTTGTGCGGAACAAGATTTCAGAAATGGAACAAAAGGTGAAGGGCGCCGCGGAAGAAAAAGCGAAGGAGGCCCTGGAACAGGTCAAACAGCAGGCGCGGGAAACCGCGTCGGACACCGTGAAGAACGCGCTACAGGGCTTTTTTAACCGTTAGGGATGGTGCCGGTGTCTTTAGGCCGACTGTCCGGCTTGGCGGCGGACCGATTGGCCCGGACTGCCGGCGGTTTCATCATTCTTCAAACAAATACTTTTAAAAATTGAATGTAGGTGTCGCTTAAATACCAATACCGGTGACATTCCATTCGTAGTCTAGCCAGGGATAATTTGCAAAAACGGGTGAACTAGTCCGGGGCGAAGTGCTACCGGCCTGCGCCCATTTTTTGGGCTGCATCCTTATCCGGGGAAATGAAGGAGATTGGCGATACTTTTAATTTCTGCCCAACTGCACGTAAGGTTCCGGCTTTTGGCGACATTTTGCGGCCCGGATGAACCTCCCCGCCCTGAAGGGCGGGGTATCTTGTAAGCGTTGCATCATTTACGAGGGCGAGTTCTGTAAGACAAGCCGCACGGCTTGCCGCTGTTTGGTGTGCAAGTGGCACACTAA
>JAITKQ010000052.1 GCA_031278295.1 Spirochaetaceae bacterium
CCCCCGTTCCCCGGCAGCCGCCATTTTCACCCCAAAACAAGCCTTATGGGGTGCGTATACGGCATTGTAACGGCTTTGTATGAAATGCAAAAACAGGACGACCGGACGCCGGCCTGTTAAAGTAGAGCTATACCGGGATGCTCAGTAGAAACGTTCGTAAGGCGTATGCTCCGCACCGCCGTAATCCCCTCCCTCCGAGCTGAGGTTTTGAGGGGTTTCAAAAATTACATCCTCCGTTTTCCATGCACCGGCGGCGTTGCGAATGTACAGCTCACCGGATAGTTCTTTTTCACCGCCCATGAACCTGAACAGAAACGAAACGCTGCCGTCCGGCTCCTCCCGTCCGCCGCCCGAGCGTACCTTGCGCGGCCCCACCTCGCCCACCTTTGCCATCGCTTCGTTCAACAAAGCGGGACCAAGGTCCTTCAGCGTGTCCGCCTTGTCATCCCTCCGCATCAGATCGCGCAAAACACCCCGCGCATAGGCATTCGCCGCGTCAGACGCTTCACCGCCGCCAAGCTGCCCGATCACGAAATCAAACGGGTATACCCACCCGCTTTCACGGCTAGGCCGCGTCAGAATTTCCGGAACAACGCCGGTGAATGAAGACGTCCCCCCGTCCTGCCCGAAACATGGCTTCGCGGCCAGTAACACAAGGGGCAGCAAAAACCGGATATACTTTTTATTGTACGCTTTCATACGGTACACGCCCCCCCCCCCCCCGTTTTTACCTGAGCAGGTTTGTTGAAAAGAAATTATCAAAAACCTGCTCAAACTCCGCGTCAATTTTTTTCGAGGCCGAGTTTACGGCGCGTACCTCGGCCTCGCTCATCACGGTATGCCCTTCACGCCCGCTGATGTTGTACGGCGACAGCTTGCTGTTGTTGACAGTATCCGTCAGGTAAGCGTCAATGTTGTAGCGGCAAAACTGGTGTTGATTACCCGGAAGATTCGCGCTGTCAAGACTCAGCGCGGCGTTCAACACATAACGGTTGTTTGTCCCGCCGCTCTTGAAACCGATCCTGCCGAGCGCGACGGCAAAGGCGTTGCCTATCCGGTTCTGCCTGTCCCCCTCAACCTTTACCGCTATCGGTATGTTGCGGGCAAGCTTTGCCGCCTCCAGCCGGTAATCATTGCCGCCCTTGATTTCGGACGGACCGAGGCCGGACGGCGTACTGCCAAGAACGGAAAGCAGGTTGGCGTACAGCTTGTTCGTATCGGCAACCGTAGCGGCAAGCCGGTAGCGCGAAAAGGCTTCCAGGCTGTTTTTATCAGCGTCCGGTATGTTTGTAATCTCGTTTATCAGCCGCTGGTTTCCGCGTATAAGATCGGCGTACAGCACGGCAGACTTCTGTTTTTCAAGCACGGCAACCGCCGACCACGATCTGTCCGCGCCGTTCTGCCATACGTCGGCGATCTCTACCCCTATAAGACTGTCCATCTCAGACGATGTTTTTATGGCCTCGCGCACAGCGTTGTTTTCGGAGACATTTATCGAGCCGTTGTTCACGGCCTCGCTGTAGTTCGTGATGGTTGAAATTTCGGCCTGTACCGACTGCCCAAAAACGGCGGTCAGCGATACAAGCGCACTGCGCTCCGCCGCAGTGCGGTTTTCGCCGTAACCTACCGCCGCGACGTAAGCGTCCTGATCATAAACGCTGTAAGGCGATGAAACCCAGCCCGGTTGCGCCCTCGAACCGCTTGCCCCCGCCGCCGGCGCGTTTGCCGCCGCCGGAATCCCCGCCGCCGGCGCGGTCTTCGCCGCCGCCGCCGGCGCGTTGCGCCCGCCGCTGTTCATCGCGTCAATCGCCTCATACGCGGCTGCCCTTGAGTCCGCCAGCGACGGGCCGCTTGACGCCGGTTTCGCCGAACCGGCGCAGCCAAACAAAATAACGCAGCCGATCAGAACGGCGCAGACGGCAAAAATACCGCCCTCCCTCCGTTTACCAAAAAAGTTATTTATCTTAAACATACTCCCTCCAGCAAGTTTAGCCGCCCGGTTTCGGCCATTATTGTTTTTTTTTCACTCATTATTTTATCCGCGCCCGCATAGTAATTTACCGTGACGGTATGCTCGCCGGGTTCAAGGTTGACCGCCCCTACCCACGCCTTTGCCGGAAGATAGCGTTCCATCCTTATGTCGGCCCTTTCCGTCGCGTCAAACGCGTTTTTGGCCGCCAGCGCCGCCAGTACCGCCAGAGACCCGCCAAATTCATTGTCGCTCGACTGTGCCGCAGCTTCCGTAATCACGTAAACCGAAGCGTACTTTATCACAGTACGTAGCAGCGTTTTTAAAAACACGCTGTTATACTTCGCGTTGTACGTTTCTTCCATAGCCTTGGCCATGTCTTCCAGTAATTCAAACCCTATACTTCTGCCGTCTTCCGTTACAAGCTCTACCGAAGTAACCGTGTCGACGCGGGGAACAAGTTCCGGAAGCCGCAGATGCGCCAAATCAAGGCCGTACCTGAAAGGTAGCGGGAAAGAAATGTCGTTCTCCCTCTTGATTGGCGAAAGACCGGTAAAGCATAAAAGGTTGACGCGGACTCCGTTTTCGGGAAGCCGTAACTCTTCCGCCGTTTCACCGCCCTCCTCGCCGGATAGCACAAGGCTGGCCGGAATCGGGTTTTGGTAGACATTGGGCGCCGCCATGAAAGCGTCCCTCAACTGTAACAGGTTTATCCGGGCATCATCGTAAGCGCCGTCCGCACGGTAAAAAAGAACGCCCAGGTAGTCGGCAAGGGCAGAGTTGTTGAAGTTAACCGGCTTTGCCGGCGGCAAATCTAAGCCGGACAGGTTGTCCCTGTATTTTTCCTTCAGTTCCTGATTTTTTTTTTCGTATTCTTGCGCCAGTACGCGAAGTTTTTCGTTTGTCCTGCGCACTTCAACAAGCGCGTCATCAAAACTGCCCATGTAGTAATAATTCAGCGCGTTAAAAACATTCAGGTAAATGTTTTCGTAGTCTTCGCCGGCATAGTCCTTTGTATTGTCGTTCAGTATGTACGAAGCCAAATCCGCGCTTAAACTCTTTGTAAACGCCTCCTCTATCAGCCGCTCCGCCTGTCCCAAATCTTTTGTCGATTCCTGGTACATACCCGCATAGTGCGCAAGAAGCCCCCTGTCCAGGTACAGCAGTATCTGATTCTTTTTTGGATAGATCGGTTTCTTGCTTTTCTGCGCCTCGTCGATAAGTTCGACGCCTTTTTTGAATGTTGAAACCTCAACGGCCTTGTCAATGCCGCTGTAGGCGCGCCCGTCCGTGGCGCACGATACAAGCGGCATCATAAGGCTGATCAAAAGGACGGGCGTAAAGCGGTTTCTCATGGTTTGAATGCTGAACGTTTAATGTTTTTGCGTACGGTCTCTGTGCCTTCCCATAGTATCCTGGTGGTTTCTATGTTGGTCAGCGTTGCTTTGACATAGTAAGTCCGTGTCGAAACATTGCCGGCGCTGTCGATGATTGAACGGACTTCCCCGTTGAACGCTAGGGCCGCGCCGATCTCGTTGCCCATAGCTGCCGCCGTCTCCTCGCTCGCGTTGTTGTTGCTCTGATCGGCGCGTTCGGCGCGTATGGCCTCCCGCGCATTCCCGCCTTCCACAAAGTCCAGCTTGCCGCTGCCGATTATGCTCGCGCGCATGTTGTTCGAAACAATTTGCATGTCGATATGCTCGCTCGAAGCGTTCCTAAATGGTAGGACAATGGCGGCAGGCGACTCTCCCTTGTGGCTCTGCGCGTACAAATTTACAAATCTGTCAACGTTGTTCGATTCAAGGCAGCTTTCTATCAGCTTGTCGCAGACTTGCTGGACATCGTTGTCATCCCAGTACCCGCTTAAATCCGCCTGTTGCTCAACGCGCGTTACCTTCGGCGCGGAAGTGCATGAAACAAACACAGTCGCGAAAACCGCCGCCGCAATTCGTATATGGCATGAATTTTTTATGGAAAAATGATTCATTATGTTACTCCCTCTAAAATTTTCGTATACCCATCTTATTAAATTTCCCCCCCCTCAGTCAACGCCACCCGCCAGCCCGCCAGCGGGCCTCACATCCGCTACGCGGTAGCGTCCCGCCAGCGGGTTTTACGCCGTGCCTTCGCTCCGCAAAAAGCGGTAGGCATACGCGGCTGCAGGCGGGGGGTGGTTTGATGTTTTTGGGCGCATTTCCGGCCCTGCCGGAAACCGGGCTTTGCGGGGTTCCGCTCCGCTCCATTCGCTACGCGAACGCTACGCGCCCCTCCAATCCCTTGCGCATTCCCCCACCACCCCGCCAGCCCGCCAGCCCACCAGTGGGTTTAAAGTCCGCTACGCGGTAGCGTCCCCAAAGCGGAGTTCAGGTTCTGCCCTCGGGTCCGAAAGGGGCCCCTTGCATACGCGGCTGTAGGCGGGGGGTGGTTTGATGTTTCAGGAACCGCGAATGTCCGCGCCCGCCGGCGGGGTATTAGCCCGGCAGTTTTACATTTACAAAGATTTTTAGGTATTTTTGGCGCATTTCCGGGGTTCCGCCAGGCAAGCCCCTTGGGTTGCCCCTCCATTCCCTACCCGAAACGTTCGCGCGAACGCAACGCCCCCTCCAATCCCTTGCGCGTTTCGTGCCCGACGGCTTTTTCAGCAATGCCGGCAACGTCGTCAATATAAAACGGTAAATGTAAAATTACCCTTGCCGGGACATAGGGCTGCCCGGAAACTTCAGGTTCAGAACAGCTTCCGCTAAAAAACGGGTAATCGAACAAGCCTAATACTCGCCGCGCAGCGGGATGCCGTTTAAAAGCAGTATTTCCGGGCGGTATTCAAAGTGCATCGTGTCGTAAAACAGCCATTTACCGCCCCAGACAAAGCCGTAAGCCTCGAAAGCCTTGATAACCGCGTTTGGCGGATTCATCCTTTTTGAAAAAGGAACATCCCACCAGTCTATGTTTTTTTGCACCGTCCAAAGCCAGTAGGTTTCCTGGCTGCTTCTTAAAGAGGGCAGCAGATCGATCGCGGTACCGTAGGCGTGGTTACTGCGGGTACGGGTGTCCGCTATGTCGCGCCAGTTCCACGCGCTTATCGTTTCCAGCCTGGAAATCCACTGCCTCACCTGCGGATCCGCCGCGGCGGCTTCGTTGATTTTCTGCTCGACAAGGGCAAGCTCTTCCAGTACCGCACGGTGTACCAGTATTTTTTTCCCCAAAAAACTGATCGTTTTTTGCTGCGCCCAAGCCTCCGCACGGTTGTGTACCTGCCAAAGATCATCGTAGAACGACTGGGCCCGGTTTGCCACCCTGCTTGTCCTGCGCTGTTTGGTCATCACCGCGTAACGGGCCGCGTTTTCCGGCGCCGGCGGCTGCCATTCGGGAAGTTCGTCAGGGTAGCTGTAGAAGGGCTGCGGACTGTACAAGTCCGCGTTTCCGCGCAGGTCTTCAGGCAGCATACGGCCGTCCGCATAGTAGTACCACTTCCCGCGCAGCTCCACCGCCCAATCCCCGTCTTTGAACACGGCTTCCCTGACCCGTTTAGGATGGGCCTTCGCAATCGCCTTAACGACCTGCTCCGCCCTTGAAGGCCCCTTCTGTACCGTTATATCCGCCGCAAGCGGGTTTAGCAGGGAAAGCGACGAGACATACGTGCCGCTTGTTTCGTCCGAAGCGTTGAATTCGTCCGCCTGATGCCGCAGGGAAGCCCCCTGCTCCGTGTTTCCAAGCGAAAAACAGCAAAAATCCACCGCAAAAAACAGCAGGACTAAGAGCCCGTACCATACAGGGCGCCCGGATTTAGGCCGCGGCTTCCGGGGTAACGGAAGACACGGACAGGAGCGCTTGGGGGCGGGCGCGCCCGGGGCCGCCGTACGCCGCCGGCCCGGAAACGGCGCGCCGCCCATCGTCAAAACGCCGTATACAGGCCGGATATTCCGCCGCAAACCGGACGGACACCGCCAGTGTCCGTATGGATGAGGATTCAGAATTAGCGCAAGCCCTGAATGATACCGGGATTTACTTTTTTGAATCACCGTTCTCCGCCTTAAAGAATGGCCTGGAACCCGGAGATTTCTGCTTTTAAACATTCAAAATGGTATGACAGAAACCGGCACTTATGCAAGGCCCCGTTTCAAAATGAAGCCCCCCGGCGGGCGCGGCCCTAAGGCAGGGCTCTGGCCCCGCGGAAACCCTCACCGTGGCCCGGCCCCCTATCGCAAATTTTTAAAAAAATCGCGCCGCTTGATCTTTTTATTAAACAGTTATATAATGTTAATAAACAAAAGGGATACTAGGCGGGCTTTGTCTGCTGTCCCAAAACTTTTAGGAGGAAATTTTTATATGAAAAAAATTTCAAGTTTGATTGTTTGCCTTGCCATCCTGGCGCTTGGTACGGCATTTGCGTTGGAGTTGCCGGACGCTTTGAAGTTCCCCGGCCTGACGGTAACAGGGGATGTAAGGACCGGTCTCCTTGTGGAGGGCGCTACCTACGACACATTTGGCGAGGACGGTGTATTTACCAAGGATGCGGATGGCGAAGACAGAGAAACCGGAGCGTTGGACCCGTCCGTTCGCGCCTACAGCGACGACCTTGGCGACGGTACGCCGTTCCGCGCCCAGTTGCAGCTTGTCTGGGAACAGGACAACCTGGGTGTAAAGACCCGCTTCCGCTACCGGCCCGATTCGTCCGGAAACTTTAACGGGACGCTTAGCAATTTGAACAACACGGTGAACAAGGCCTTTGTCTACGCCAAGCTTTTTGACGAAAAGGTCAAGGTAAGCGTGGGCAAGGGTACGGACGAAGCTTGGGCGCTGTTCTATTCAAGCTTTGCTAATGATAAGGAAACCGCTAATACCACCGGCTTTGACGGTAAGGACGGGGTAAAGATCGAGGTAATGCCGATAGAGGGCCTCAATGTCGGCGCGTTCTACGGCACGGACAACCTGTTTGGCAAAGCGTTTAAAGGCGACGGGTTTGTTGACGGCACGGAGGACGATCGCCGCTTGGTCGTAGGCGCCAAGTACGTGAGCGATTTTTTCTCCGTGGTGGCCACCACAGCGCATAACTTTGTAGAGCCGGATATATACATTAATTCATATTTCTATGACGGCAACACTTTTGCTTATGAGGCAACACAAAATGTACCCGCCCCCATGCCCGGTACATCCAACCTGCTGGTAGGCTTGCAGGTCAAGCCGATCGAGCCGTTGCAGCTTGATCTTTCCGTCGCGGCCGTCAACCTGGGCTCCAAAACGGTAAAAAGCGCATTTAATGGTGGTGAGGATGCACCTGGTATATTTAAGAAAGGCGATTTCAACCCCTTCTGGATGATCTTCCCCAAATTAGAGGTTGCCTACGCCGTGAACGAGCAGATCGGCGTCGCCTTGGCCGTTGCGGATATTATTATTGCCGATGAATATTACTACAAAGACGCCGACGCCACGGACCCTGAAGATAAAGGTGTTGGCGGCCTGTTCCCGATAACGATCTCCCCCTCAGCCACCTACGCGATCAACGACGATGTCACGGCCGGTCTGGAGCTTGGCTTCAAGATCAACTCGGGTGCCAGCGATCAGTTCGGCATTGGCTTCAAACCTTCCGCCGAATTCAGCCTCGGTAGCGGAGCAACCTTCGTCGTGTTTGACGAGCTTACATTCTGGATCAAGTCCAACGATGACGCGGAATTCATCGCTAAACATCCCTTATGGGCGCTGGGCGGTAACGGCGGCGCAGGCGGCACCACAAACTCACTCCAGTTCGACTTTGTCTGGACCTTCTAGTTTTACGGGCCCCCGGGTCGCGTAACGAAAAACCCCGCCGCAAGGCGGGGTTTTTTTTGTTCAGGCCGCCGAATTCCCACGCCATCTAAGGCGCCCGGCCCTGTAGGATGTTGCGCCGGATTTTTCCATGTCACGATCCAAGAGATGTACGCAAGTGTGCCGCGTTAAACGCGCGTGTTCAGGGGTATCTTGTACGGAAACCTACATAGGGGAAAAACCAGGAAACCTGATGTTTCAGGTAAACACTAAATGCGGGCGGCGGCGATGCCTTTTTCCTTCAAAGGCTACATGCCCGGCCTGGCCCTCAGTCGTTCCCTTTCCTGCCTCAGCCGTTCCCTTTCCTGCCTCAGCCGTTCAGTTCCCTGCCTGAGTTGTTCAGTTCCCTGCCTGAGTTGTTCAGTCTCCTGCCTGAGTTGTTCAGTCTCCTGCCTGCGTTGTTCAATTTCCTGCTTGAGTCGTTCCAGTTTGGCGGCGCTGCGCTCCTCCGCCCGTGCCTCCATACGCTCTTCCCACGCCTTGCACTCGCCGGTCTCTTCGAATATCTTTTCCCAGTTTGCCATCTTCATCATCATCTCCTTCACGGCTTCCCTGTCCACCGTCAGCAGTAAATCTATGTAAGCGCCCTTTACCGCGGGCTAGGCCGGTATAAGTTTCGCCGCCAGACCCGCGGGGCTAAAGTCCGCGCCCCTCAGCCGTTCCGCCGCGTCCATGATAAACCCGCCGTCCATCGCGTCCGAAAAAATGTGCGCGGCGGTGATGCGGTTTTCCTTAACGTCAAAACACAGCTCCACGCCGCCCCAGGGGAAGCGCCTCTCCGCCCTAAACTGGAAGCGCGGGTTTTTGCCGTACTTCCACCCCGGCGAGGAAAAGCGTTCCACCAGCCCGGCAAAACGTTTCCCCCCGCCTCCAAACAGGGCTTCCGGCGGCGTTCCGGGTATTTCCGGATCGAGGCCGTACACCTCGCCAAAAGAGGCGCATAGGCTTTTTACAAGGGCGGGGACGCTTATGTCCGCTACGATGTCGGCAAGGTTTACGATGCGGCTCCGCACGGATTGGACGCCCTTGCTCCGGATTTTTTCGGCGGACGCGGAAAGGTAGCGAGCCGCCGCGTCCATGTCCGTATGCACCAAAAGGGTGCCGTGGTGGTAAGCGTTGTTTCCGGCGCGGTAAAAGGCGTTGCCTGAGAATTTGCGACCGTCCGTCTCGATGTCGTTCCGCCCGGTCCGCCTCGCGTCGATTCCAAGTTTCTTCACGGCCAGAAGGATCACCTCGCTCTGCCGCTCCGGACCGTAATCATCCGCCGGCACAAGAAAGGTAAAGTTAAGGTTTCCCGAATCGTGAAACACCGCCCCGCCGCCGGAAAGGCGGCGGGCAAGGAAGCCCCCGTCCCGCTCCAGTTCCTCTACGCGGCACTCGGCCCAGGCGTTCTGGTTCCGTCCGATCACCACGGTACGCTCGTTTTGCCACAGGTAGAGGATGCAGGTTTCAGCCGGCGTATTTTCCAAAAGCCAAGCCTCCCGCGCGATGTTCCTGTAAGGCTGAGTCTCCCAGCTCCGGACCACTATCCCGCGCCGTATCATGGCGCGACATAGCGCGGCACCGGTTTCCGCGCCGCCTGTACCTCGTCAGGTCTGCGTATGACCGTACTGACCGGCGCGGCGCGGACGCTCCCGCCGCCGGCAAGTATCTCGTCGTAAACCGAAAGGAAGGCGTCCGCCGCCTCGTCCAGCGTCTCCCTCGATTCGGTTTCAGTCGGTTCCACCATCAACGCCTCGCGGACGGTCAGCGGGAAGTAAATCGTTGGCGGGTGCATACCCCTGTCCTGTAGCGCTTTGGCAAAGTCAAGCGCGGATACATGGTAGGAAGCCTTGATTTTTTCCAGCGAGATCACAAACTCGTGCATACAGGGGCCAGGGTAGGCGGGAGGCAGTTTGTCCCTTAGCTTTTCCATCAGGTAGTTGGCGTTTAGCACCGCGTTGCGGGCGGCCTGGGGTATGCCTTCCTTCCCCAAGTATAAGAGGTAGGCCAGCGCCTTCACCACGACAAGGAAGTTTCCGTGAAAGGCCCGCACCCGGCCTATGCTTTGCGCCCCCGCCTCAGGCGGGGGCATCGCCCTGGACGAATCGGAGGGCTTCCCGGCAAGGCAGGTCCCCGAAACGGGCAGGAAGGGGGCCAGGAAACTTTTGCAGGATACCGCGCCCGAACCCGGCCCGCCGCCGCCGTGCGGAGTCGAAAATGATTTGTGAAGGTTAAAGTGAATCATGTCAAAACCCATGTCGCCGGGACGGGCTATGCCCATTATCGCGTTAAGGTTTGCCCCGTCGTAGTAGTTTAGCCCACCCGCCTCGTGAACGATTCTGGTGATCTCAAGGATCTTTGGATCGAACAGGCCCGCCGTGTTCGGGTTTGTAAGCATTAGGCCCGCCGTGTCGGGGCCGGCGGCGGCGGCCAGCGCCCCAAGGTCCACGCAGCCGTCCGGCCCGGAAGCTATGTTCACCACCGAAAACCCGGCCATCGTCGCGCTGGCCGGATTTGTGCCGTGCGCGCTGTCCGGGATTATGATTTTCGTTCTACCGGCATCCCCCCTGCTCTCGTGGTATGCCCTGAACAGCAGGAGGCCGGTAAACTCCCCGTGTGCGCCCGCCGCAGGCTGAAAGTTGACCGCGTCCATCCCGGCTATCTCGCACAGGTATTGCGCGGCCAGATCAAAAACTTTTTTACAGCCCTCCACCGTGTGATCGGGCTGGAGCGGGTGGATTCCGGTAAAACCAGCAAGCGCGGCCAGTTCCTCGTTTAGCTTGGGGTTGTACTTCATCGTGCAGGAACCGAGCGGGTAAAAGCCGTCGTTCACCCCAAAGACCCGCTTCGCAAGCGCGCTGTAATGCCTGGATATCCGGTTTTCGTCCAGACAGGGCAGGCGGGCGGGCGTTTTTCGCGCAAGCTCCGCCGGCAGCGGCGCTGCCGGCACATCGCAGGGCGGAAGCACGGAGCATGACAGGCCCGCCTTGCTTTTTTCAAAGATCAGCTTCATCGTATCCCCCCTTCAAGAAGGCTTTTTAGCATGTCAATTTCTCCTTTGGTGTTAAGCTCGGTAACGCACCAGAGGATGCGGCAGTTGGACAAGGGGTAGCCCCCCAGTATGCCGTGATCTTCAAGACGGCGCAAAGTCCTCTCGCTGTCGGGACATTGTGTAACGAATTCGTTAAAAAACTCGCCGCCGAAGACGAGGGAATACCCCGGTATGGCGGAAATCTGCTTTGCCGCATAGACCGCCTTGGCATGACACTGCCTGCCTGCCTCGGCAAAACCCTGCTCGCCCATCACCGTAAGGTATACCGCCGCGGTCAGCGCACAGTGCGCCTCGTTGGAACATACGTTGCTGGAGGCCTTTTCCCGCCGTATATGCTGCTCCCGCGCCTGAAGTGTAAGCACGAAGGCCCTCGCGCCGGCAGAATCCGTCGTCTCCCCCACGATCCTGCCGGGCAGTTTTCTGATCAGCGGACTCTTGCAGGCCATGAAGCCCAGGTAAGGACCGCCGAATCCGAGCGGGAGGCCGAGAGGCTGCCCCTCGCCCACCGCTATATCCGCGCCCTGCGCTCCGGGGCTTTCCATGATGCCGAGCGACATCGGGTTGACGCCCTCGACCAAAAGGCCCTGTGCCGCGTGTATCACGGCGGCCGCTTTGGGGACATCCTCGATAAGGCCGAAGAAATTCGGATTTTGAAGGTAGAAGCAGGCGGCGCTGCTATCGTCCGCCAGTGCGTTCTCAAGGGCGGCCAGATCGGTCCTGCCGTCCCCGTCCGCCGGGATAAGGGTGAGCGGCAGGCCGTAGGCCCGACAGTAGCTTTGGATCGTTTCGCTTACGTGGGGGTGGGCGCAGGCGGAAACGTAAACCTTGTTCCGGCCCCGGTCACGGCACATGTTTACCCCCTCCGCCGCGGCGCTCGCGCCGTCGTAAATCGAGGCGTTGGAAACATCCATGCCGGTAAGCTCGCATACCATGCTCTGGTATTCAAAGATTGACTGCAACAGGCCCTGGCTGATTTCGGCCTGGTAGGGCGTATAGGCCGTGAGAAAACTTTCGTTGGAACAGATACGCCTGACAGCCGCCGGTATGTAGTGGCGGTAAGCCCCGGCCCCCCGGAATATAACCGGAAAAACCCTGTTCTCGTCCGCCAGCGCACATACCTTCCGGAAGGTCTCCAACTCGGACAGGCCGGCGGGCAGGAGCGTTTCCCGTAGCCGTATTTTTTCAGGAAGCGCTGCAAAAAGCTCGTCCTCCGATTTTATGCCCAAAAAATCGAGCATTTCCCGGCGGTCCGCTTCGGTATTGGGAATGTACGACCCCATTTATTCCTCCGGCAGCAAGGCGCGGTACTCCGCCGCGGACAGCAGTTCCCCCTCCGCTATTCCCCCCCTTCCCCGGATCAGCCAGGCCTCGTAGGGTGACCGGTTTATCAGTTCAGGGGATGACAGCAGGGCTTCGTTGACTTCCGTAACGAAGCCGTCCAGCGGGCTGAAAATGTCGGAAACCCCTTTTACCGATTCTACATCGCCAAACGGGACGCCGGCGCTCAGGCTGTCCCCCGCCTGGGGAAGGTTGACAAACACGATGTCCCCCAATTCCCCCTGGGCATAGTCGCTAAGCCCGATCTCGACTATCCCCCCGTCAAGGGCCCTCACCCACTCGTGGGTTTTGGTGTACTTTATGCCTTCAGGTAAGTTCATAATTTTCCTCTACTTAAAAAATTTATGGTTTGTGTAAAACAAAATTTATGGTTTTGTGTAAAACGGCAGCGCGTGGATTTCCGCTTCGACAAGCCTGCCCCGCACGTCAACTTCTACGGGCGTTCCCGGTACGGCCGCCAGCGCCGCGTCCACCAGCGCCATCGCGAAAGAGCCTTTCAGCCAGGGGCAGAAGGTGCCGGAGCTGGTCTTCCCCACCACCCTTCCCCCGAAAAATACATCCTCGTGTTCCCTGATTATGCCCCGGCCTGTGGCGCGGAGGCCCGTCCTGACACGTGACGGCTTTTCTTTTCCGGCCAGCGCCTTTTTCCCGGTAAAATCCGGCTTGTCCATCCTGACGGCAGAGACTAGGGCGGCCTCGAAAGGCGTTATGGTGTCGTCCATTTCGTGACCGTAAAGCGGCATCGCCGCCTCAAGCCGCAGCGTATCCCTGGCCCCAAGCCCGCAGGGGAGGATGCCCTCGTCTTTACCGGCCAGAAGCAGGCGTTCCCAGAGGTATTCGGCCTTTTCCGGCGGGCAGTAAAGCTCAAACCCGGTCTCGCCGGTATAGCCGGTGCGGGACACGATGCAGTCGACTCCCGCCACATTCCCGTTCTCGATCAGTGTGTAGTATTTTTCAGGGATGCTTTTCGAAAGCGAGGCGAGTATGGCGCGGGAAGACGGCCCCTGAAGCGCGATCTGGGCGAAGGAGTCGGAGGCGTCTTCAAAGGAAACGGAAGCGCCTTCCAGCCGCGCCTTGATCCAGGCGGCGTCCTTGTCGCGGTTCGCGGCGTTTACCACCAGCATATAGCGCTCATCGTCCATCTTGCAGACCACCAGATCGTCAACTATGCCGCCCTCCTCGTTGCACATCAGCGTGTAGCGTACCCGGCCTATGCCCATGCCGGTAAAGTCGTTGGTCAGTATACGCTGAAGCCCGGACAAAGCGTCCCTGCCGCTGATAACAAATTCGCCCATGTGGGAAACGTCAAAAAGACCGGCGCCCTTCCGCACCGCGTTGTGTTCGGCGATGACGCCCTGTTCGTACTGCACGGGAAGCAGGTAGCCGGCAAACGGCACGATCCTTCCGCCGTGAGTCTCGTGCCACCGGTAAAGTGGGGTTTTCTTTTCCAAATCGGCCTCCTTTCGGGAAAATAAACAGTCAAACACCGGCCCGTCCGCCGGTTTTATGCCGGTGATTTCGCATCAGCGCTCCGCCTGTTACCCTGAAAAGATTCTTTCCCGCCCGCTACCGGAAAATTGCCCCGCCGGTGCCTTGGTCGCGGCGGAAACACTTCCGTCCGCAAGCAAGCCTTTTCGGAGTTTCGGCGGTATCCGGTACTTTTGATCGGGCTTTTCGCGCTTTGCCCGCGGCGGAAACCCGTTCCCTCCCGAATCTGCCGCCACAACGAATTAAGGTATATTATGAACCGCAAAAACTGTCAAGGCGGGGGAAGTCGAATGCGGCGATTCCGGTTTCAAAACCTAAATCGTTACGTAAGCATAATTTACAAAATGGCAGTTTTGGTATGTTTTCTGATAAGTTATTGTATTATAAAAATTTATTCTGCCATGGGGTTTAATACCCCGCCCCTTGGGGCGGTTAAAATCAGCAACACCGACAAAAATTGGTAGTAAACCACGGCCTCTACCGCGTGTTTAGTGTGCCACTTGCAC
>JAITKQ010000056.1 GCA_031278295.1 Spirochaetaceae bacterium
CTTTTCGCTCAGATAACGCAGCCCAATGGGAAAGATTTTATTCTTATTCCGCGGGTTTCATCAGAACGGAGAAAATATATACCGATTAGTTTTATGAATAAAAAAGTGGTCGCCGGCGATTCAACATTAATCATTCCTGACGGTACGCTATACCATTTCGGGGTTTTAACGTCTACAATGCACATGGCTTGGATGCGCTATGTCTGCGGCAGGTTAAAAAGCGATTACCGATATTCGGGAACTATCGTTTACAACAATTTTCCGTGGCCTAAACCAACGGATAAACAGAGGCAGCTTATAGAGGAGGCGGCGCAATCGGTGCTTGATGCGAGGAGGCTTTTTCCCAAAAGCAGCCTTGCGATTCTGTACAACCCGCAGACCATGCCGCCCGCTTTGGTAAAGGCGCACCGGAAACTCGACAAGGCCGTAGAGCGCGCGTACGGGCGTTCTTTTGACGATGACAGCCAGCGTGTTGCGTACCTGTTTGAATTGTATCAGGAGTATTGCAGGGAATTGATTGTTACCACACAAAAGCGGGGAAAGGGCAGGAAGATATAGGGCGGCTGAAATGAACCGCCCTACAGGATGAAGCTGCTCTCGAATCCGGCGGGCGGTGCCATAAAGAAAGCCCTAAGCGTAAACGGCGGGTTTTGTGCCTGCTACTGAAAGACAGGGTAGGCTGCCTGCGGGTCCCAAACCCAAATACCGCTAAAATCCCAGTTAAGCGGGGTAGCGGTAAACAGGGCTTCCGTGATGCCTGCCCTGGATACCGTCCCCGCCGCGTTTACGCCGTATGAGGGCGCGGCTATCGTCATCGTGTCCAGTTGGTAGCAGCTTGCCGTGCCTGCCGGTGGAAGTCCCAGTCCGCCCAGTCCGCCGCCGAACACCGCCGCCGCGACTGGGGAGGCGGATGCCGAGACCGTTGTCATGAAGGCGCAGCTTCTTGTGCCGGACAAACCGCCGCCGCCACCGACAAGTCCTCCCGCCGTGACCGTGCCGGCGGGAGTCGTACTTTTAACGGACGCGCTTACGTTGCCTGTCGCGTAACACTGTGTTATCAGCGAATCCCCCTGAACGGCATTATGGTAACCGAGTATGCCGCCTGAAAAAGCGCCGGTTCCGTCAATGCTTAAATCCATAGCTCCAGTGTTGTAGCAATCGCTTATGCTGACGGAGCCCGCCGTGGGCGGTTCGGCGTAGCCTGAGATTCCGCCCAGATAGCCAATTCCGGAGCTTTCCGCCTCTACCGTTATCGAAAAAAGCGCGGCTGACTGCGAAATGACGCTTGCCCCTGTGATTTTACCGGCAATCCCGCCTATGTAAAAATCACCGCCGCCTGACTTCTTCACCGTCAAACCGTTTCGCGGGCCGCTTACGACCACCTTGCTGATGGATGTGTTTACCGCAAAACCGGCAAGTGCGCCCAGCCCCTGCTGACTCGCGCCGGAAAGCTCCAAGCCGGTATTGCTTACTTCCAAATTCAAATCGTTAATTTTCGCGTTATCCAGACAAGCGAAAAGACCCACGTACTGAAAACTGCCACCATCCGGCAGCCTGAGTCCGCTTACCTTATGGCCTCGTCCTTCAAAAACGCCGGAAAAAGGCTTCGCGCCGGGTCTGCACAGCGGCTCCCACTCGCCGCTCAGCCTTATATCACGAATCAAAATATAGTTGTCGTCCTGTAGGTGCCCGGTGTCATTGCCTATCAAAGCAAGATCGCCTTGATTCCTTACCGGTATGTATTTTTCGGTTACATGGATTGTATAAGTTTTACCGGATTCAAACATTTCTTCTTCGCCCTCGTTGTAATACAGGGGTAGCCCGGGGCTTTCCTTCATTTCGACCCAAAAAACACCCATTTCACCTTCTTCCGTTGTGACCGGCATATACCATATCCAGTCGGTTCCGTCGTAAACCGGAATCGTTTCGCCTGCCACGACACCTTTGCTGTCTAACGCGACTACCTTCATCATGTCCCAGCCTGAAAATCCAGGGTCGATGTGAAGGGTGCCGCTGAGATCGAGCGGTTCGGGCGGTGCCATAACGGGGCAACCCGCGAAAACCGGCACGATCAGGGCAAAAACCGCGATCACCGGTGATTTTGTGTGCATACTTGGTAGTATACGGGGTATCCCGTAAAACGTACATCAGGGCCAAGCCAAAATCGGGGATTTGCGGCAGAAAATGACGCAAAACTTACAAGCGTAACAGGCTGCCCACCCGCCGCCCGCCCGCGCCGCCTAGAATATGCGGGCCCTGGGTTGTACACTAAAGGCATGAATCTGATACGCAAACCATTTGCATACAGCTATTACAACGTAACACTTGTCCTGATATGCGTGAACGCCGCAATTTTTGTGCTTCAACGCCTTGTGCCGGATCTATCGAGCTTGCTTGCCATGACGCCTAATTCGGTGCTGGGGGGTTGCTTTTGGCAATTTTTGACATATATGTTTGCGCACGCGAATTTTAACCACATATTTTTCAATATGCTTGCGCTGTTCGTATTCGGCGCACAGACGGAGCGTTACATGGGAAGCAAGGAATTCCTTGTTTACTACCTTGTTACGGGCATACTGGCGGGTTTTTTTTCGTTTATAGTGTTTTTATTCACGGGAGCGGCCAAGGTGCCGTTATTGGGCGCTTCGGGGGCCATATTTGCGGTTCAGCTTGCCTTTGCCGCGTTTTTCCCCGATTCGGTACTATACATCTGGGGTATTCTGCCGCTCCGCGCACCGGTTATGGTTCTTCTTTTTACCGCGATAGAGTTACTTTCAACCATTTTCGGCGTCAAAAACGGGGTGGCGCACATGACCCACCTTGCCGGTTTCGGTTTCGGCTGTATTTACTTTCTGGTACGCTTCCGCGCAAACCCCTTGCTTATGATGACAGGGAGGCGCTAGACGGCGTAAAAATCAGCCGGCGCTTTTAACGCGGGGCTTGGCTATTATGGAGTGATGGTGATTCGGATGAAAGAAAATTCAAGGCCGGATGTACGGCCCGTAGACGAGTCAAAAACAGGCGAACACGATTTGGTATTTTATTATTCACGCGAACACCGCCTCAAAAAAGCGAGCCGGCTTGTACGCAGCCTGTATGAAAACGTTCCCGTGCGGCGTTTTGGCTTTTTTACTTCACTGGTTGATACAAAGCCAAAGGCGATGCTTTTAATCGTAATTGTCGCGGTATGTCTTCTGTGCCTGTTCCTGCCTGTCCTTCGCGGCGGCTGACATACGCGGGGACCCGGCTGCAAGACAGGGTTTGCAGCCTTGCAAAACCGCGGGTAGGGTGTGGCGCGGGAGGCGAGCCGGCGCCCGTGTTCCGCATAATTCGGGTAACATTTTCAAAATGAGGCACGGGCCTCTTTCCGGTTACATTTTTGATCTGGCAACGGTAATTTTACATTACCGGTCTATCATTGGCGAAAAAGCCGTCGGGTACGAAACGCGCAAGGGATTGGAGGGGTGCGCAGCATCCACCGCGTAGCGGTGGACGGAGCGATAGCGCAGCCCCGCAAAGCCCGGTTTCCGGCACGAAGTGCCGGAAATGCGCCCATATTACCTGAAAAATCTTTGTAACTATAAAACTGCTGATGGGGCAACGCGGGTACTTGACGCATTACCTTCCCGCCTGTTACCGTTAAAACCTCAGGCGATGAACGCCGTGTCCTACTGGCCGTGAAGGTCATTGGACTTGTTCAAGAACCTATTTGGATGTGGGCAAAAGCCCACGGGTTCTTGAACAAGTCTTGCAAAATGCAAAGCATTTTGCCTTTTTTTCAGCGGAAGTTGTTCAG
>JAITKQ010000065.1 GCA_031278295.1 Spirochaetaceae bacterium
CGCCTCAAGGGGCGGGGTATTAGACCCCACTGCGAATAAACTACTGAGAACTCTGTGGTATGGCGATACTAGGGGGGGGGGGGGGTAGCAAACCCCGCCCCGTAAGCCACTCGCTGTCACCGCCATCCCGGCAGGCAAAACAGCTTAACGCTGTTTTGCGTACAGTCGATTTGTTTTGGAACAGGCTCTCTCTCTTTACTTTCGTAAACCGGTATAATATAATAAAAAAAATCAGTAATGTAAAATTATTGATAAATCCTGTTAAAAACGGAGATAACTATGAACGGTTTGGTGATACTCATCATAGCGGCGGCCGTCCTATTGGCGGCATATCTTGTTTACGGCCGGTTTTTGGAGCGAAAGTGGGGCATAGACCCTAAAAAAAAGACGCCCGCCTATGAATTCGAGGACGGTGTGGATTATGTACCGGCAAAACCCAGCGTGGTTTTTGGCCATGAATTCGCGTCGATAGCGGGCGCGGGGCCGATCAACGGGCCGATTCTTGCCGCGCCTTTCGGCTGGCTCCCCGTCCTGTTATGGATACTGTTGGGCGGTATATTTTTCGGCGCGGTACAGGATTTCGCCGCCATGTACGCTTCCGTCAAGAACAAGGGCAAAACTATCGGCTACATCATCGAACAGTACATCGGCAAGACGGGCAAGCGCCTGTTCCTGCTCTTTGTTTGGCTGTTTTCCATACTCGTCGTGGCGGCCTTCGCCGACATAGTTGCCGGTACTTTTATGGGCCTCAACGCGCAGGGTGCGCGAATCGAGGCCAACGCCGCCGTAGCGACAACCTCGCTGCTGTTCATCGTGTTTGCCGTTATCATGGGGCTTTTCATTAAAAAGGTACAGCCCTCCGGAGTCGGAAGCGGGGCCGTTGCCGTACTCTCGCTGGTGCTCTGCATCGCGGTAGGCATGACCTTTCCGATCTACGCTTCAAAAACAATCTGGCTTTACCTGGTGTTTGCCTATGTTTTCATAGCGTCGATAACGCCGGTCTGGCTGCTGCTCCAGCCGCGTGATTACCTTAACTCGTTCCTGCTGATAATGATGATAGCGGCGGCCTTTATCGGCGTGGTGTTTGACACGCCCGCCATAAACATACCGGTATTTACCGGGTTCAAGGCAGGGAATAACTATCTGTTCCCGATACTGTTCGTAACGGTGGCCTGCGGCGCGGTTTCGGGCTTCCACAGCCTTGTAGCGTCCGGTACGGCCTCGAAACAGGTGGAAAACGAAAGACACATACTCCCCATCAGCTTTGGCGCGATGCTGGTCGAGTGTCTGCTCGCCGTAATTTCGCTTATCACGGTGGGCGCGATTACGGTAGGCGGAAAACTTCCCGAAGGGGTTGTTACGCCGCCGCAGATTTTTGCTACGGCCATAGCCGGATTTTTGACCAGGCTGGGTTTGCCGGAATCGATCATTTTTACGCTGATAACCCTTGCGATTTCCGCCTTTGCCCTCACTTCGCTCGATTCGGTCGCCCGCGTAGGCAGGCTGGCGTTTCAGGAACTTTTTACAGAAGAAACCGACAAGCCGCGCACCGTCAATAAACTGCTGTCAAACAAGTATGTGGCGACGCTGCTCACGCTGCTTTTCGGCTACCTGCTCGCAATAATCGGTTACGCCACGATTTGGCCGTTGTTCGGCGCGGCAAACCAGCTCCTTGCCGCGCTTGCGCTGATCTCGTGCGCCGTATTCCTTAAAAAGACCAACCGCGAGGGCGCTATGCTGTGGGCGCCCATGTTCATAATGCTTGCCGTAACGTTTACCGCGCTGGTATTCACGATAAAGGCCAAGGGCGGGTTGCTGTTTAGCGGCGGGTTTAAATTCGAAGCGGACGGGCTACAGCTTGTGTTTGCGATTCTGTTGTTGATTCTGGGTATCATGGTGGCGGTTTCAGGCGTAAAAAAACTCGCCGAAAAAAACACCATTACATAAACCGGGGCCCTTGTTTCAAGATAGGGAATTTTGAAACAGCCCTATAATAATAACGTAAGGAGTTTACTATGAAAGAGATTTTGGACTTTATTGCCGGGTGCAGGCAATTCTTTTTGGCTACGGAAGACGGCGATCAGCCCCGCGTCAGGCCCATGGGCGTTGCCTTCGATTACAAGGGCAAGCTGAGCTTTTGCACAAACAACACCAAGAAGGTGTTCGCGCAGTTGAAGGCAAACCGCAAGGCGGAAATTTGCGCGTCAACCGGGGACAAATGGGTCCGCGTTAGCGGCACGGTGGGATTTACCCCCGAAAGGGAGGCCAAAGAAAAGGCCTTGGAAGCCGCGCCGATGTTGAAAGACATATACAAGGTTGATGACGGCGTATTCGAGATTTTTTATTTTGAAAACGCCGTTGCCGTGTTCGAGGATATGCAGGGAAACAAGAAAGAGATAAAGCTGTAAGGGTGCCGCCTGGCAGCCTGTCGCGACCGGGGGCATCCGGTTCGCGGGACAAGCCGCGATGCGGCTTGTCCCGCCGGTAGAGGCTTTGACTACCGGGCCAAAGGCCGCGCCTGTGGCATATCTGACGGGAAGCGACAGCAGCGGTTTTTTTAGGCAGTTTGCGCGCGAAGCGCGACAAACTGCCGGACGGAACACTTTCCGGTGGAGGAATTTTGGATAGAATTTTTAGTATCATTTGCGCCTTTGCGGTATATTTTTTGCTGATGCTTGTGATCGGCTGGCGCACTTCAAAAAAAACATTAAACGACAAGGATTTCTTTTTGGGTGCGCGTAGCGCGGGTCCGTGGATCACCGCCTTGAGCGCGGAGGCGTCCGATATGTCGGGCTGGCTACTGATGGGTCTGCCCGGCGTAGCATACCTGGGCGGCATGAAGGAAGCCTTCTGGACGGCTGTCGGCCTGATCATAGGCACCTACCTGAACTGGTTTTTTGTAGCAAAACGCCTGCGAAAATATACGATTCACGCGGGGGACGCGATAACGATTCCGGAATTTTTTACAAACCGTTTTAAGGACAAATCCCGTGTACTCGCGCTCGTGTCCGTCATATTCATCCTCGTTTTTTTCACGATCTACACGGCCTCCGGCTTCAAGGCCTGCGCCGACCTGTTTAGTTCTGTCTTTGGCCTGGACTATTTTTACGCCCTGCTGCTGGGGGTAGCGATCGTGCTTGCCTACACGATTCTTGGCGGCTACATGGCGGTTTGTTCCACCGACTTTGTCCAAGGCAGCCTGATGTTCGCCGCCCTGCTGGTTACCGCTATCATAGGTATAGCAAGCATGGGCGGGGTATCCGGGGCTGTCACCACGGTCGGCGCCGATTTCCTTAACCCGTTCCACAACAACCCGGCCCAGCCCTTCGGCACGATGAATGTTATTTCCGCCCTGGCCTGGGGTCTCGGATACTTCGGTATGCCCCATATACTTGTCCGTTTCATGGGGCTCCGTTCCAACCACGATGTAAAGGTTTCCCGCCGGATCGCTATGGTCTGGGTAGTAATAGCGTTCATCGGCGCGTTGCTGGTGGGCGCTTTGGGCAGGGCCTACCTCGTTACACCGCTGGCAAAAGAGGCGGCGGAGACCGTATTCATCGCTACACTGATGCAGATGTACCCCGCCTTCATCGCCGGTATTTTTCTTTGCGGCATCCTGGCCGCCGCTATGAGTACCGCCGATTCCCAGCTTCTCGTCGCCGCTTCCGCCTTCTCACGCGACGTGTATCTGGGCTTCCTGAACAAAAAAGCGGACGAAAAACAAACCCTGCTGATGAGCCGTATCACCGTGGTTGTTATCGCGGCAATAGGGGTTTTCATAGCGATGGACAGAAACAGCTCCATATTCGGCCTGGTCAGCTACGCCTGGGCGGGTTTTGGCGCGACCTTCGGCCCGCTGATCCTTCTCTCGTTATTCTGGAAGGGTACAACGCGAAACGGCGCTCTCGCCGGACTGATCACGGGCGGCGTAACGGTGATCGTCTGGAAACAACTACACGGCGGGATATTCGAACTCTACGAAATCGTTCCCGGTTTTGCGGTATGCCTGCTGCTGACGGTACTGGTCAGCCTGCTCGACACCCCAAACAACCCCGAAGTCGAAGCCGAATACGAGGCTTACGAAAAACTGGGGGATTAACGGTTTGTCGCTCCACGCATAACGGGCAAAGCCTTAAGGTAGCGTTGCTTTAATGCCTAAGCAAAGGTTTGCGTCAGGTTGCCGGGGCCGGCCTGATCGGCGGGCTTTTACACAGAGCCGCCGGCGAATTTGGCAGCCGCCCCGCGCACCTATCAACAAGCAGCCGGCAGGTGTATACTTCTAAAGATGTATACACGCCGTTTACTGCCCCAGAGGGACGAGCCGGTCGAAGCCGGGAAGCCGATACAGGGGACATGGACGAGTCCTTTTGAAAAGGTAGATCTACTGGCTGTTGACAGACCCTACCGCATTTTGTTTCCGGCGTGGATTCTGGATTTTCGCCTGAAAGAGTGGCAGGCTTTTACCGTGCAGGATGATCATATTCTGATGGAAGTTATTATCGCGAACATGAAATTTTTTTGTTTTGCGGAAGTTGTTTTTTTTAACAAGCAAAGCAAAGAAAAAATGCATGTTTTTAAGACACGTCCATTTTCGGCATGGAGAATGCCGCAGAGTTTGAACAATGCGGTTATCGATCAGGCCTGCGGGGGATTTTCATTCTGTATACACAACTGCTTTGTTTCACGTAAAGTAACACTCAAGCTATCTATTGATTCCGCGATAGAACGGCCGCTTTTCAGGGCCGATTTTGTATTTGATCTTGATCTTAAAAAGTCAACGCCGCTTGCGGTAAACCTATTTATCGCGGAAAACCGTTCCATGTATATTTTAAAAAATTTTTCCGGTATCGAAGGGAACATTATTTGGGGAGACTCCGCCATGACGCTGCATGAGGAATCGGCTGGCGGTTTATTTCGTGACTGCAAGGGCTTCATACCGTACCACTCGAATTATATTAACTGCCGGGCTTTCGGTTTTGACGCTGGTGGACGTCGGTTTGGTTTCAGCCTGGGTGAGAATATCGCAAGAAAACTCAACGTAAACAATGAAAACGCGCTTTGGCTTGACGGTACATTGACGCCGCTTCCACCAGTACGCATAACCGGGGCGGAGCACGGTGAATTTGTGATTCAGGATATAGAAGGTATGGTTGACCTGAATTTCAAACTGACAGAAGATACAAATACGCCGCTGGATTTACTTTTTATCAGCATGGAGCGAAGCTGCTCCATCGGCCTGTTCAACGGAATGGTAATGACGCAAAAGGGTGAAAAACTGACCGTAAGGAATGTGATGGGAATATTGGAAAATTTTAAATTCAAGTTGTGAGGTTAAATTATGGGGAAAAAGGTCTACGAACCCGGTGAACTTGACAATGTAAAGAAACGACTGGGGCCCATAGATGAAAAAGAAGCAAAACGTATGCAGAGGCTGCTTGGCGGGGAGGTCGGCGAAGAAAAAACAGCCGTACCTGACGCCGGGTATTCGCGGCACACAAGGCCCCCCGACAGGGGAAAAAATAACGGCCTGCCCCCGCCGTCCAGAGGCACGGCCGCCAAACCGAAACGCCTGGTCGAGCTTGCTCCGGCAGACGGCAAGAAAGCACCCCCGCCGAGTAGGCCTAAATTCCGGAAGCCCAATACGCCCTCGTACAGCGAACGTGTAAAGATGGACAGATGCGCCAGTAGCAACGATTTCGAAATAAAAAGTATGGGGCAGGTTTTTATATCAGTGCTTTCTTTTTTTAAGACCCCGCATGACAAGGTAAATCCATGGTTTGTTAAATCCGGCCTGGACGAGTACTATGCGCAGTTGGAACACCTGGTAACATCCACGCGCCTGTTATTCCCGCGCAGCAATACCGGCCTAGGCCGGAAACTGCAAAACTTATCGCCTACAGCGTTTGCGATTTTGAATACCATACGTCAGTGGAAAATAGATGTTATCTCCGAAGAAATAGCTAGGTTTCAATCACGTCCGAGGAATGTTTTTGTCAGTGATTTTGAAATAATGCTGCGTGAAATTTACAGACCCATATATATCATGGAAAATCTGGATTCTGAAAAAGACATCAGGACGGCGTTTCTAGTTTTGCACGATATTATTCTTAATGAAAATCCCGGGAAAGGATCGGAAAAGCTGAACACCAAGATAGAGGAAATGGTTAAATCGTGGCGGTTTGTATGTTTAAAACTTCGTTATTTGCTGTACCCGCTTTTGATGAAAACCATATCGTCTTATTACCATGAGTATGAATTATTTTTCACGGAAAACAGCGAAAATTACAGACTGTTTTTGGGGCTTGAGGAAGCTGATAGAATATCTGCCAGTTATGTAAAAACAGACAATGTGGCGACACATGACGGCGCACCGGACGGCGGTGAATCTGAATCCATAGAGGATTTTGACAACGAGTCCGCCGAAGATAGTTTGCGCGATATTGATGATACCGGGCAGTCGGATCGGGACAGGCTACAGGAACAGGCCCGTGCTGAAGCGAAAGCCTTTGGCCGGGGTCTACAGATACTTAAGACCCTGTTTCCGCAGGCGCCTTGGGATAAAATTGAAGATTTTCCGGATTTTTATCCGTATTTTGCCGATGTTTTTGAAATTAAAAAGAACGGTGAACTGATCGCGCCTGAGGACCCCGCCCATCTCGCATTGATACTGTCGCAGGCAATAGAGGAACTTCTTTACGGCTTTCGTTACATAAAGTTTGTCGGAGCGTCGAACGCAAGTTCGCTGAACGAAATTGTCGATGACTGGCATGCCGCTGTTTCAGAAAGTTTTGAAAAAAAATACCTTCCGCTAATCTATGAATACGCCCATTATTTTGAATATTCGGCACAGAAAAAAAATTCCACATACGCGGTGAACATTGCCGCGGACATCCACTGGGTAAGGCGCTACTATTTTTTACCCAACTACGGGTATACACCGCCTACACCGCCATCTTTTCTGAAAAAAGATGTTATCGCCCTTTATGCCGTAGCGCACCGCCTGCGCAGGGATTTGGCGGAGTGCGCCGTCGCCATAGGTGCGGCGCAAAAAGAGGGCGGTGCGGCGAAACGTGCAGTGGTAACAGGTATTGAAAATCCCTGGTCGGCGTACAATTTTCAGGTAGAAAACCCCTTGTCTAAACGTCTTAATATTTTGCTTGGAAAGAATCAGAGAAACAACGCGGCGCTTATTTTTTTTACATTTGCCATAGTAACCGTACTCGACAGCTACCTGTGCGACAAAAACAGCGTCGCCTACAGGACAGATGCCGAAATCCTTTTCCGAAATTCGGGAACAGATAAATTGAAGCCCATTTTTTGGGTAGACAAACAAAAAGATACTTTTTTAATTTTCAAAAAATCAGTTGAAGATGTTAGAAAAACAAATGAAGGGCATGGCGCTCCGCAGTAAACGAAACATCATTTGACGACAAGCGGTAGACCTGCAACCATCAGTTCGACACGGTCTGCGGCGGCCGCGGTCTTCCGGTTCGCTTCGGCAAGCAGCAGGTTGTACCGGCGGGTAAGCTCGTCCGCGGGGATGTTGCCAAACCCCGTTTCGTTGCTCACGACAATGGCTCCACCCTTGCCCCGCAGCCCTTCTATGAAACTGTCCAGCATGCCCGTAAAGTCCGCCTCGCGCCCATGATACATGATGTTGTTTACCCACATCGTAAGACAGTCCACAAGAACATATTCACCGCCCCTCACGAGGGCGGCGGCCAGGTCCAGCGGTTCTTCAAACGTAGTAAAACCCAGCCCCGCCCGTTCAGCCTTGTGGCGTTCTATCCGTCCCTTCATCTCATCATCAAGGAACTCCGCCGTCGCTATGAACGAGACAGGTTTCCGCCATTCGCGGGCCAGTTTCAACGCCCGTCCCGATTTGCCTGATTTTACCCCGCCGCTAATAAACACTATCAAGCGTTCATCTCTCTATACCGTCGCGGGCCTTAAGACCCCTGTCAAACGGATGCTTTACCTTTTTTACATGGGAATGGTAGTCCGCCGCCTCCGCAAGCCAATCCGGTACGGGGCGTCCGGTAAGAACAAGCTCACAGTCTTTGTCCAGCGTCCGTATCAAAGTGCGCAGGCTGTCCTCATCCACCATCGTGGCCCCGACAGCATCCAACACCTCATCCAGCACGAGCAAAGCCGCGCCCTGACCACGCACGGCGGCAACAGCGTCGTCCAAAATACGCCGCTGCTCCTTGCCGCAAAGTTCCTTTGTCGCCGCATCCATCTGAAACGTAAATCCAAACTTCATCCGGGACCGGATAAGGGTAATACCCAGTTTTTCAAGCGGCGCAAGTTCACCGGAAGGCATGGACTTAATAAACTGGGCAAAAACGACCCGTCTGCCGCTGCCAGCCGCCCTAACCGCAAGTCCAACTGCCGCCGTTGTCTTTCCCTTGCCGTCGCCTGTGTATACGTGTATCATTCCGGATCAGGCTACAGGATAATTTTACCCCGGTCAAGGCATCCGCGGCAGGCCGCCATTAATCGTTATTTTATGTTGACCAAAATATTTATGTTTGTAATACGGTGTTTCTATTTAAGAAAAGCATAAAAAGGGGTAAGTCGCGGCAACTAATACCCCCCCCCCCCCCTCCCCGCAACGCCTCCGGCATATTAGTGTTTTACAAGTAGAAGCACTATAATTCAAGAGAATTGTTGAAAATGGCAGAGGCAGCGCCGCTGTTCCGGCTATGCCGTAGTAAATTTTTGGCATTCACGCTAATTAAAATATAGCAGGAGGAACAAATTGTACTATTCGACAGTATACCCGTCTCCCCTGGGTGAAATCACGCTTGCCTCGGACGGTAAAAACCTTACCGGGCTATGGTTTGCGGGTCAGAAGTACCATGGCGCGGTAGTATACAAGGGTATGGTGAAAAAGGCTGGCGTGCCTGTATTCGACCTGGCTAGGGAGTGGCTCAACGGCTATTTCAAGGGCGGGAACCCCCTTATATCCGATTTGCCTTTAGCGCCTGCCGGCACTGAGTTCAGACAAATGGTATGGCGTATTTTATGCAGGATACCTTACGGCGAGCTTACAAGCTACGGCGACATTGCCCGGAAAGCGGCGGCCATAACAGGTAAAAATCGAATATCAAGCAGGGCGGTAGGCGGAGCGCTTGGCCACAATCCCGTTTCAATTATCATCCCCTGTCATCGGGTTGTGGGCGCGGGCGGTAGCTTGACCGGTTATGGCGGAGGCATAGAACGAAAGATAAAACTGCTTGAGCTGGAAGGCGTTGATATGACGCGCTTATATGTTCCCAAAAAAGGAGTGCCCTGACAGGATTATTTTCAAAAACGCCCTCGATTTTGTTTTTTGTATGTTCTATTCCGGCGGGGTTTAAACTCCGCCGCTTCCTCATAGCTCCTGTTATACCCGTTTATCGTTACATACCAGTTGGACAGTTTATCCGTCTCCGTTTCCAGCTTAGGCCCCAGAAACGCCACCGCGTTAAAGCTGTAGAAATCTTTTAACACCGGCGTAATTATCACGTCCCCGCGTTTATCGTGTTCAGTGTCAGCTTGTCGTAGCTCGGCTGGCTGTCGATTACTACGAAATCGTATCCGCCGTTCAACGCCGGTATCATATTCTTTAACCACTTTTCGTTTATCGCCCGCAAATCGGACAGTTCCCGGCTCGACGCTATTATGTCCACGCCCTCCCTTATCGTCCCCAGCGTGAACCCGCATAGATCGTTCCCTTCGTCGCCCAAAGCCGCCTTGATGTTTTTATTCCGCGACACCCTCATCGTTTCGTCAATGAACCTCCCCGCCCTGAAGGGCGGGGTATCTTGTAAGCGTTGCATCATTTACGAGGGCGAGTTCTGTAAGACAAGCCGCACGGCTTGCCGCTGATTGGGGCGCAAGTGGCACACTAAACACGCGGTAGGAGGCAATGGTCTACTACCATTTTTCGTGAGTATTTACTAATTCTAACCGCCCTAAAGGGCGGGGTATTAGACTGGACCTACCCCGATCTGGTAGACACAAAGATAAGCGGGAAATATAACAACAGAAGAGGAGAAAAAGATGGGAACGAGAGACAAAGAACGGCGGGTATACCCTGCGGAATTCAAGG
>JAITKQ010000109.1 GCA_031278295.1 Spirochaetaceae bacterium
ACCCATAACTTTTTTACGGCGAACCGTTTTTTCATGAACCGCCTCTAAGGTATGTCGCCAATATCATGGCTGCTTTCTTCGCGTTTGAAAGCGTTTCGTGTGTTGAAAAATCAGCGTCAAAATTCTTGTCGTACAAAATGCCGTAAGGATGAATCTTATACAGTTTCAATGATACCCGTTCCGGTTTTTGAGTTCCTTTAACCTCGCCGCCGATGGGGTAATCAAGCCGGGCAACGACAAAATAATCCGCTCCATTTCTGTCTGCTTCCTCAAAACCGCTGCGGGCTTCGCTGTTTAGGACTTCATCATCAGCCTGTAAAACATTAAGCGCCGGAGCATTGCTCACTATATGCCCTAACTCAAAAAATACGTCCATCATGCCGCCTTCCCAAATTCCGGCCGTCCCGCTGACAGCATTGGGATTCCCGCTTGTTTCAATTATCATTATCGAAACAGTGGCCGCGCCGGACTGAGTAACCGGCAGCAAGGCCGACAAAACGGTCAAAAGTAACGGTTTGAAGGCGGTAATTTTCATAAAAATCTCTCCATTTGTATATCGGCAAAAAATCTGAAATAGAGTAGGGGAGACTGGTCTTAACTATTAGGCGGGAATCGGGGTAAACTTGGATTCCATGAACAAGTTCATTTTTGTATCGGGCGGCGTATGTTCAAGTCTGGGGAAGGGGGTTGCCGCTTCCTCGTTGGGGGCGCTGCTTGAAGGGCGCGGGCTTAACGTCCGCATGGTAAAATGCGATCCGTACATCAATGTTGACGCCGGGACTATGAGCCCTTACCAGCACGGCGAGGTCTATGTTACCGATGACGGGGCGGAGACGGACCTAGACCTTGGAAACTATGCCCGTTTTACATCAGGACCGCTTTCCCGCGCGAATTCTATAACTACAGGGCAGATTTACGACGCCGTTATACGCAAGGAACGCGAAGGACGCTACCTTGGACGGACTATCCAGGTGATTCCCCACATAACGGACGAGATAAAAGGACGCATCCTTGCCGTTGCACGGGAAAGCCAAGATAACGATGTGGTAATTGTCGAGATAGGCGGCACGGTCGGCGACATAGAGTCTATACCGTTTCTGGAAGCCGCCCGCCAGATGATACACGAAATGGGACGAAACAACGCTATTTCAGTCCACCTAACGTTGATACCCGAGGTAGCCGGCTCGGAGCTAAAGACAAAACCAACGCAGCACTCGGTAAAAGCGATGCAGGAACTTGGAATACAGCCTGACGTGCTTGTATGCCGCTCGCCTGTGATGCTGGATGAGGCTACCCGCCGTAAAATATCGCTGTTTACAAATGTAGAAAATGAGGCGGTGATAGTCTCTTATGATGTGGATACTACTATATATCAGGTGCCGCTCGTGTTCTACGAACAGAAGATGGACCAAATCGTGCTAAAAAAAATGGGCGTCGAGATACGGCACGCAGACCTTTCGGCATGGTACGCGATGATGGACAAGTTCAAAGCGCGGCAGGGCAGGGCGCGTATAGGCATAGTGGGCAAGTATATGGAACTCCATGACGCGTACAAGTCCGTGTACGAGGCTATATTTCACGCCGGACTTGCCTGCGGAGTGGAAACAGAGCTTGTAAAGATAGATTCCGCCGGCTTGGAGGCTGCCTCGGACCTAGACTCCGTGCTTGGAAGCGGCGGTTCGTCCCCGGTAGACGGCGTTCTTGTTCCGGGCGGATTTGGCGACAGGGGGATAAGCGGCATGGTCAAAGCCGCGTCATGGGCGCGGACGCACAAAATCCCTTACTTGGGTATATGCCTAGGTATGCAGGTGATGGTGATAGAGTGGGCGCAAAACGTGCTTCACTGGGAAGATGCCGATTCGACGGAGTTTACACACGGTACGGCTCATCCGGTGATAAGCCTATTGGAGGATCAGGTTGACGTGCGTATGATGGGAGGCACTATGCGGCTTGGCGACAGCGAGACCAGCGCCTGCGAGGGTACTTTGCTGCACAAAGCCTACAACAAAACCGTGATACACGAGCGCCACCGCCACCGCTATGAATTTTCCAACAAGTACCGCGCCGATATGCTTTCCTCCGGTCTCATACTCAGCGCGTTTACCCCGGATAACGCGCTTGTCGAGTCGGTTGAATGGCCGGATCATCCATGGGGTCTAGGCGTCCAATTCCATCCTGAGTTCAAATCCAAGCCGACCGCCCCCCACCCGCTATTTACCGCGTTTGTACGAGCGGCCTGCCAAAAAGTATAAGAGAATTTTTATTTTACAGTCTAGTTTTTCATACAATATCACTGTGAATGCTTCTCCAGACGGATGAGCCATGTTTCTCCGCCGGCTTCGACGGGAGTCCAGCCCGCGCTTTCGGCGGCGGCGGCGTAAGAAGTCTCGACGGCGAGCGTCTCGCCTGATATGTATTCCGAGTATGCGTCCAGAGCGCGTTTTAGGCGGGGAGGGCCTGAGAGGTACAGGCATATACGGTCGCTTACTTCCAGGCCGCTTTCCTTGCGGAGATTCTGTACGCCGCGCACAAGGTCGCGGGCAAGGCCTTCCAAGGCAAGCTCCTCGGTGATTTCCGTGTCGAGCGCCACAGTGAGGCTGCCTTCGTTTATCACCTTGAGGCCGGTCTTTTCGATGCGTTTAACGTCGAGCTTGCCGGCGGACAGGTCTATCGCGCGGCCCCCCACCTCTATAGAGAGGATGGAGCCTTCCAGTATGGACTGGATTTCGGCGCGGTTAAGCTGCGCTATCTTTTCGGCGGCGGCCTCCATGTCCCGCCCTAACTCTTTGCCCAGCACGCGGAAATTAGCCTTTGCCTCGTACTCTACGAGGTCTTCTTCCCTGTCGTCCCACACTACTTTTTTGACGTTAAGCTCCTCGCGGATGATGTTTTCCATTTCCAGCAGCGCGTTTTTTTCCGCGCCGTCCCGTGTTACCAGGCTGACCATGCGGAGGGGTTGGCGGTTTTTGACGTTGTACGCGGAACGCAGCGCCCGGCCCAGCGTTACAGCGCGTTTGACGCAGGACATCTTGAATTCCAGCGCGGGGTCCAGGCGTTTTTTTTGCGGCAGGGGCCAGTCGGCAAGGTGTACGGAGACGGGCTCGTTTTCGCGGCGGAGGTTTTGCCAGAGCATTTCCGCGGTGAACGGCATGAACGGGGCAGCCGTCTTTATCAGCGTGAGCAGCGCTTCGAGCAGGGCGGCGTAGGCTTCCGCCTTGTCGTTGTCTTCCGCCGCCGCGCCGCTTCGCCAGAAGCGGCGCCTGGAACGCCTTATGTACCAGTTATTGAGCAGGTCGATGAAGCCTATTATCGGGTCTATCGCGCGGGAAAGGTCGTAAGCGTCGAGAGCGTCCCCCACGCGGCTTACAAGAGTCTGCGCCTCGGAGAGGATCCATTTGTCGAGCGGGTTCGCCGGTTCGTTTGGCGGCGGCGCCGGTTTTACGCCGTCTATGTTGGCGTAGGTTACAAAAAAGCCGTACGCGCTCCAGAGCGGGAGGAGTATGCTTTTTAACACCTCGCGGACTCCCTCGTCGCTGTAGCGGAGGTCGTCCGCCTTGACCACGGCGGAGTGTATCAGAAATAGGCGGAGAGCGTCCGCTCCGAATGTATTCACCGCGTCCATGGGGTCGGTGTAGTTGCGGAGGCTCTTTGCCATCTTTTTGCCGTCCCCGGCGAGCACGAGTCCGGAAACCACGCAGTTTTTGAACGCCGGCCTTTGAAACAGCGCGGCGGCTAGTATCGTGAGCGTGTAGAACCAGCCCCGCGTCTGGTCTAGCCCCTCGTTGATGAAGTCCGCCGGAAAATGTTTTTCAAAGAATTCTTTGTTTTCAAACGGGTAGTGGCTCTGGGCGTAAGGCATGGCCCCCGATTCAAACCAGCAGTCCAGCACCTCAGGCACGCGCCGCATCACGCCGCCGCAGGCGCAGGGTATCGTGATCTTATCGACAAAATGCTTGTGCAGGTCTTGCGGTTCCT
The DNA here is from genome assembly GCA_031278295.1 of Spirochaetaceae bacterium. Taxonomy (GTDB): domain Bacteria; phylum Spirochaetota; class Spirochaetia; order Treponematales; family Breznakiellaceae; genus JAIRMY01. The sequence continues at coordinate 3,976 of JAITKQ010000109.1, forward strand.
GCCCTGAGAGCTCTTTTAGCTCGGCGCGGCTGCCAACGCAGGTCAACTTTCCGCAGTCCGGGCATTTCCAGATAGGGATGGGGTTGCCCCAGTAGCGGTTGCGGCTTATAGCCCAGTCCCGCGCCCCTTCCAGCCATTTGCCGAAGCGTCCGTTCTTGATGTGTTCCGGCACCCAGTTTATTTCTGAATTTGCCTTGAGCATACCGGCTTTGATTTTCTGCACGTTGACGAACCATGAACCTACGGAGCGGTATATGAGCGGGTGTCCGCAACGCCAGCAGTGCGGGTAGGCGTGGAGTATCTGGTCGCGTTTTACCAGGCGGCCTTCTTTTTTGAGCCTGTCTATTATGTCCTTGTCGCAGTCTTTGACGAAACGCCCGGCATAGTCCGGGACATCCGCCGTGAAGCGGCATTCCGCGTCAACCGGACAGATTACCGGGACTCCTGTCCCTTGCAG
>JAITKQ010000086.1 GCA_031278295.1 Spirochaetaceae bacterium
CCAAACAGCGGCAAGCCGTGCGGCTTGTCTTACAGAACTCGCCCGTGTAAATAATTCAACGTTTACAAAAGATACCCCGCCCTTCAGGGCGGGGAGGTTCATTTAGAGGTTCTGGAACAGGCTCTATTGACTAATAATAGAATGTATGGCATATACTATAATTGTTTATAAGCTATTTTTGGGGGGCATATTTTTATGAACGAAATAATGAGGGTAATCAAAAGCCGGCGCAGTACCCGTAGTTTTTCTGACGAGCAAATAAAGCGGGAGGAGCTTGATATTATATTGGAAGCAGGTATGTATGCGCCGTCAGGGGCAGGAAAACAGGCGCGGCATTTTACCGTGGTGCAAAATCAACCAATTCTTGATGCCATATCAGTAGAGGCGAAAAAAATCTATCGCTCCATGGATAATGAGTTTCTTCGGAATCTTGGTTCAAATGAACAATTTCACACGTTTTTTCATGCGCCTACGGTGATTATTATCTCTGGAGAGCTAAACTCTATAACACCTGACAGCGATTGTGCGGTCGCGGCGCAAAACATACTGTTGGCCGCCGAGTCGTTGCAAATCGGCTCCTGCTGGATTAGCGCCGTAGCTGTTCTAACCCGGACAGAGGAGAGCATAAAAATTATAAAAAACTTGGGGCTGCCGGAAGCTTACGCTCCTTTCAACAGCGTAGCCCTAGGATACAAAAAAGCGGAAAGCCCCAATGCGCCTCCGCGCCGGGCAGGGCTTGTAAATTATATTCGCTAAAACTGAGAATAAGACACCGGGAAAGGCAAACGCGGCTGTCGCCGTCCCCGAAAACCCGCCAGCCGGTTCCCCGCGGAATATTGACATTGCCCCTGAAACGGGGTAGTGTTTACTCAGGCCGAGGTGGTGGAATGGTAGACACCGGGGACTTAAAATCCCCTGGCCGAAAGGCCGTGTGAGTTCGAATCTCATCCTCGGCACACAAGGTCAAATTTGTTGGCGCTTTGCCGCTAGGGAAGCACTGATTTATGCGAATGCGTCGCAATCGGTGTTGTTTTAATGCGAATGTCAACTTCGTTGAATGCCAGCTTTGTTGAATGTCAGCTTTGTTGAATGTCAACTTTGTTGACACATTTGCGTAATGAAATGAGCTCCCCCCTTAGGGCAACAAATGATGCGCCAACGTAGTTGACCGCCAATTGGCACGGCCTCAAGTTAATCAATGTTATCCTAGGGGAGTTTGTGAAAAACCAAGGATTTTTTGTTTTCTTTCAGTTTATCGCCGTTTTGTTTAGCCTGAACGGGCAACAAATCGTTACCGCGGAAAATTTCCTGGGAAATGTTTCAGATAAATATGCGGGGTTTAAAGACTACGAGGCGCGGATAACGATCCGTTCCGGCGGTACGGATATGTACGGGACGGTTGTTCATAAAACGCCGAATTTTTTACGGATAGATTTTTCAACACCTTCCGAGCAGGTTATAGTTTTTAACGGTAATGTTTTGACGGTTTACCTGCCGGAATACCGCGCAATACTGAATCAGAGCGTAAGTTCCGGCGTTTCATCGGGGGCAAACCTCGCTACGGCGCAGGGGCTTTCCCTGTTGCGGCGGAATTTCGCGGCGGCCTTTATCACGGGGCCCGATCCGGTACCGATCGACGAGGGTTCCCGCGAAAAGGTTGTAAAACTGCGCCTTACACGGCGCTATGGCTCGGAAGGTTTTCGTGAAATAAGCCTTGACATAGATCCCGTGAATCTGTTAATTCGGCGTATGCAGGGGACAACTATAGCGGACACCCAGGTTCAGTTTGATTTTTTCGATATTAAGACGAATCAGGGAATTTCTGAGCGGCGTTTCATGTACGATTCCCCGGCTTCGGCAAACCTTTACAACGATTTTCTGTTCAGGGACACCGAATAAGGCTATGGCGGGGTAGAAAAGGCTAAACTTATGAAAGGATCAGATGGAGATACACGGGGTATAGGCGAAAAGCTGAGAGGAGAACGTGAAAACAAGGGTTTGTCGGTAGGCGATGTCGTCCGCGAAACAAACATTTCCCGCAGGTACATCACCGCCCTTGAGCAGGAGGATTTTTCCCAGTTTCCGGCGGAAACATACATACTGGGCTTTCTCAGGAATTACGGCGAGTACCTCGGCCTCGATATAAAAAAACTTACGGCGCAGTACCGCATTCTAAAAATCCAGGAACAACCTGTTCCCATGGAACAGCTTCTCAACAAAACGCCGCTCACTGTTACCCGCATAGTTATCGTAAGTTTGATAACTGTGGCAGGAATTGTGCTGGCAGGCGGCGCTGCCTACTATTTTCTTTTCACGCCCCAAAACGGGCTGGCCGAATCTGCCGCTACACTGCGGCCGTCCGAGTATTCGTTTACTGAAGGTATGTTGGAACGGCGTTTTTATGAAGGCGACGCGCTGATAATTCCGCTGGCGGGGAATAGTTACAAGGTGTCGCTTACCGGCATAGCGGATGTTGTAACGATTACGGCACCGGGTAAAGAGATACGGCTTGGTTTGAACAACGAAGCGGTGGCTGACATAAACGGCGACGGCGTGGCGGAACTAAAGGTAAACACAGTGGATTACGCGCAAAACCGTCCCGAAATGGGCGCACAGTTACGGTTTGAACTGTTGATTCCAAGCGCCTCTTCCGAACAAACCATGTATGACGACGGAGCGGCGGGCGATATACCCCCGCTCGATACGGCAGCGGGCGTAGCCCACGTTATTTTTAACGAGGCAAACCCATATCCTTTTACGATTCAGGCGGTATTCAGCAATTACTGTATGTTCCGCTGGGAAATTATGCGCGAGGCGGTGCAGCAGAAACGTACAGAACGTTACTATGTAAAAGGCGAGGAACAGACCATTCGGGCCCAAAACGGCATCCGCATCTGGTTGTCGAATTCATCCGCCGTTAAACTTTGGGCCATAGGCGGGGGTCACAACATCCCGCTGGAAATCGGCGGCACGGGCGAAGTCGTTGTGGAAGACATATACTGGAGCCACGACGGAGACGGCCGCTACAAACTGATCCAGGTCAGGCTGGAAAACTGACATCCCTGCCCGGCGCACGCGGGTGGCACCGGGCTGAACCTGACGCAAAAAATCCAAAAATTTGAATCAAAACACGTTGCGACGTACATACAATATTTATGTGGAGGTTGCAATGCTAAAAGATAGAAATTTTATGGGTAAAAATTATGGTCCGGAGCGGACCTTGGGTAAACCGTGCGGATCAATGCTCATGTTTGCGCTGATGACGGTTTTACCGCTGGCCGTATCCTGCGTAGGTTCCTGCGACGTATACACTGAAGCTTTTGAGGCAGGCGGTTCTTCCGATCTGTCAATAGCGGCATGGAATTTGCAAGCCCTGTTTGACGGGCGGGATGACGGTATCGAGTACGACGAGTACCTCGGCAGTAACGGTTGGAACAACGAAAAGTACCTTGCGAGGCTGAACAACTTTTCAAAAGCCGTATCTTCCATAGGGAAAAACGGGCCCGATCTTATCGCCCTCATCGAGGTGGAAAACGCGGGGGTATTGGAAAATTTTGCTAACGAATACCTGACCGGCAGCGGCTACCGTTACAGTTTTTTCGCGGGACTCCCCGGCTATTCTCTGGGACTGGGGCTTTTGAGCCGTTATCCACTGACAAAGACACGATCCCATTCGTCAAACATACAGGGCGAAGTACTGCCGAGACCCGTGGCCGAGGTGTGGCTGGAACCGGGAGGACATACAATTGTGATATTTATATGCCACTGGAAGTCCAAACTGGGCGGGGATGCGGCGACCGAAACGTTGCGGCGCGAGGCTGCCCGTGTGATTCTGCGGCGCATGAAGGCTATAAAAACGGAAGACCCGGAAATTCCGATCCTGATTCTGGGGGATTTGAACGAAAATTATGACGAATTTGTACGTCAGGATGGCGAATTACGGTGTGCGCTGATGCCTGATTCCCCGGAAGCGGCCCAAATTACCGGTTATGAGCCCGATTTGGAGGATACCGAGACCTTGAAAGAACCGGATCCTCAGGATTTTTTGATACTGAGCATGGAAAAACCGCCGGTGGCCTCATTTTATTCCGGCGTAGACGGGGTTTTTTACACGCCTTGGGAGTCGGAACTTGAAAAAGGGTCTTACTATTACGACGGCGGCTGGGAAAGCATAGACCATTTTTTACTGTCTAAAGCCTTTTTTGACTCGGCCGGTTGGGACTTCAAAGACGCGGCGGTGCTCGACACGGAGCCGTTCGTCAACTCCAAGGGCGAACCCAACACATACAACACGCGCACCGGTTCCGGCCTGAGTGACCACCTGCCGCTACTATTGACGCTGGAAAGCAAAAAAACACCGGGCAACGCTGATTAAGCGCCCGATGTGGGGCCAAATGGGGCGCAACCGGCCTGAAACAGCGCTTGTTTCCCTTGCGTGTAACGCTGATAGCATACAGAAAGAGACCTAAGGAAGCACTGATTTATTCAATCGAGAATTCGCCAACGCAGTTGGCACGCCAACACAGTTGGCGGCCAACTGCGTTGGTGCAATCCGTGCTGCTTTAACGGCCCGGTTTTTGGGCAGCAGGGCCCGCGCCCCGATCATCCCCCCAAATACGCTTTTCTCACGTCCGGGTTGGCGGCGAGTTCCGCGGAACTGCCTGAGGCAATTATCTCCCCGGTTTTGAGGACATAGCCGCGGGAGGCGAATTCCAGGGCCACCTTGGCATTCTGCTCCACCACGAGGATGGTTATGTGTTTTACAAAATTAAGCTGCCTGAGGGCCCGGAACATTTCGTACATCAGCT
>JAITKQ010000030.1 GCA_031278295.1 Spirochaetaceae bacterium
ATACAGGAGGCGCAAGCCAAACTGGAGAAGATCAGGAGCGATCCCGAACTGGTACACGCCTACGATCTGTACGAACAGACCCGTATAGACTATAAATTCGGCATACAGGGCGCACGGCTGGAAGAACGGCAGGGAATTGCCCGGAATCTGAAAGCAATGGGAATTCCGGCCCCGCAAATAGCCCAAGGAACCGGCCTTTCGCCCGATGAGATAGCAAAACTGTGATGGACATGGCGATACAGGAGGCCCGCCGGGGATTCCCCAAAAAGATCTCAGGTGCCCTTTCGAAAAAATTAAAGTTTTTGCGAATTTCGCCCCGCCCTCCGCGGGCTTTACAATCCGGTCAGGCTTCAGCACAATGTCAACAAGGCTATCCTCGCGTTGCGGGAAGCCGTCGCCGCCAGCTCCCCTTCGGGTAGTGAACCGGCGGCTTAAAGTTACATTTTTCTAAATCTCAAGGCGCAGCCTTGAGGCGGCATCCGGCCCCAAAGTTACATTTTGGAATGAGGCATTTCGGTTAAAGGGATTAAAATGAGTAAAAAACCGCCCGTCATTCTGTTTTTTACCGCCGCTTGCATGATCGCGCCGTTCTCCGGCTGTGAAAATGTAGTGTGGAACGATTTGGGGGTGCAGGGAAGCTGGGAAAAAGAAAGCAAGGTAATGTTTGTTGATAAAACCATGGTGATGGAGATCGATAACGACGGCATACGCTGGAAGGAAAAGGGGGCGGACGACTGGGAAGTGGATGTTCCATGTTCCGCGAGTTTCGGGGTAATATATATAAAGTTTCCTGATAAAACCGTGAAAGGCTCTTATTTATGGGCCCTCAGGTATATGATCCTGGGAGGCTTTACATGGGATGACCGCCTTAACTGGCTGAACGGCACATGGAATAAATGAGTCCGCCGGAGGGGGAGGGGGGCCGTGCGCGCGGAGAAGGAAGGCCGGATGACGGCGTAAGACATGAGGTAAGGTATGTTTGACAATTTGACATTGAAGGTGCAGGACGCGCTGCGTTTCGTGGCCGGCAAATCGCGGATCAGCGAAAAAAACATTGAAGACGCGGTGGACGCGATCAAGATCGCCCTGCTAGAGGCGGATGTAAATGTCCGTGTCGTGCGGCGTTTTGTCAATTCGACCATAGAAGAGGCCAGAGGCGAAAAGGTTTTTCGTTCCGTCGATCCGGGTCAGCAGTTTGTAAAGATTGTCCACGACAGAATCAAGTCTTACCTGGGTGGCGGGGGAGAGGGTCTCGCCTTGAAAAATACCGATCAGGTTTCCGTGATACTGATGCTGGGGCTACAGGGTTCAGGCAAGACTACCAGTTCGGCAAAACTGGCGCTCCGCCTTAAAAAAGAGGGACGCAAGCCGCTGCTTGCCGCATGCGATCTTGTGCGTCCCGCCGCGCTTGAACAGCTTGCCGTACTTGCCTCCCAGGTTGGCGTACCGGTTTACCGTGAAGACGGCGAAAAGGATGCGGTAAAGGTCTTTACATCGGCGTTTTTGTGGGCAAAGAAAAATTTGATAGACACGGTGATTGTCGATACGACCGGACGTTTGCAGGTTGACGATCTGATGATGGAGGAATTGTCCCGTCTCAAGGTGGCGGCAAAGCCTGACGAACTGTTGCTTGTCGCCGATTCGATGACCGGTCAATCGGCGGTTGACATAGCGAAAACGTTTGACGAAAAGATAGGCCTTACAGGAGTTGTCCTCTCCAAGTTTGATTCGGATACACGGGGGGGCGCGGCGCTTTCGCTAAAAACGGTTACCGGCAAGCCGCTGAAGTTTGTCGGCACGGGCGAAAAGCCGGAAGACTTTGAAGTTTTTTACCCGGAACGTTTCGCGGGCCGTATACTCGGCATGGGCGATGTGGTAAGCCTTGTCGAAAAGGCGCAGGAGGCCATAGACCAAAAGGAAGCGGCGGCCCTGAGGCAAAAAATATTAAAAAACAATATTACGCTGGAAGATATGCTTGCCCAGCTTAGGGCCGTAAAAAAGATTGGATCGGTACGTTCTATGATGGAGATGATACCGGGTATGGCCGGGCAGGTAAGCGATGACGATATAGAAAAAGCGAATTTCAGGAAGCAGGAGGCGATACTCTGCTCAATGACGTTGAAAGAGCGCGCAAACCATCTGATAATAGGCCCCTCGCGCCGCTCCCGCATAGCGCGCGGTTCCGGCACTTCGGTCGCTGAGGTGGCCCGCCTGTTAAAACATTTTGAAAAGATGCGTACGCTTATGAAAAAGATGACAAAGATGGGACGCACCGCAGGCGGTATGCCCGGCGCTTTGCCGCCTGAGATGATGAGGGGTAGGAGCTAAGTTTTCGGCAGGCTGAGGAGAGTCGATGACAAACCTTTTTGGCGTACAGGATGGGGGATTTTACGGGGATGAAGGGCCGATCGCGGCCTGCGCCACAGCGCTTGCCGAAAGCGCGCTGGCGCTTGTCCGCGTCTCGGGCAGAGGGTGCGTCGATCTTATTTCCGGCTGTTTTTCACGGCCTGAGGCCTTGCGGGGCGCGGCGGGAAACAGCGTGGTTTACGGTTGGATCGTGGACGGGGGCAGGCGGATCGACGAGGTACTGATCAACGTTTACCGCGCCCCGAAAAGCTATACCGGCGAGGACGGCATGGATATAAGCTGCCACGGCGGGCTCGCGGCGGGCCGTGCTGTGCTTCAAACCTTGTACAAACACGGATTTAGGCCCGCCTTGCGGGGTGAATTCAGCTTCCGCTCCTTTTTGAACGGCAAAATCGATCTGACCCGCGCCGAAGCGGTGCTGGAAATGGTCTCGGCAAAAAGCGATAAGGGACTGGGACGCGCCGTATCGCGGCTTTCCGGTGTTCTGGAACAGGAAATACGGCAGATTAATAAACTTTTTCTCGATTCTTTGACGGAAATCGAACTGTTGCTCGATTATTCCGAGCTTGACGGAGTGAGCGCCGATGACGAGGCCCTGCCCGGCAGGGCAGCGGTGGAGGCTGCGCTGTCGCGGCTCCTCCGGCTTGAGCGTTCCTACCGTGCCGAAAAACTTTACCGCGACGGGGCGCTCGCCGTTATCGCCGGAAAACCAAACGCCGGTAAGTCCAGCCTGTTTAACCTGCTACTGAGGGAGGAGCGCTCCATCATAAGCGAAATTCCAGGCACCACCCGCGACTGGATAGAAGGCTGGATTTCTATCGAAGGGATACCCGTCCGCCTGGCCGACACCGCCGGCCTGCGCGAATCGGAGGACGCGCTGGAAAGGCTCGGCATGGAACGCAGTTTCGGCCTGTTGGACGAGGCGGACCTCGTAATCCTGGTGCTGGACGGAGCATCGGGTGGGGATGAGGTTATGGCCGCCGCCGAAGATTTTATGAAAGCCCGGAAAGGCGCCTCCGTTCTGCCGGTCTGGAACAAGGCCGACCTTGCCCCGCCGCCGCATGGGGTTGAGCACTTTTGCGCCGCAAATTTTTGCGCCGCAAATTTTTGTGCCGCAAATTTTTGTGCCGCAAATTTTTGCGCAATCAGCGCGAAAACGGGCGACGGTCTCAACCTATTGTACGAAAGGATCGCCCGAATTCTGGAAAAAACGGCGGGAACCGCGGCGCCGGACCCTGCGGGTCCGGCGCTTGGCAGCGGCCGTCAGAAGACCCTGATAGACACCGCGATAAGCTGTGCGGAAAACGCGCTGGCCATGCATGACGAAGGGCTTCCCGCAGACCTGATAGCGCCGTCACTCCGCGAAGCGGTCAACTGTCTCGGCGAAATTACCGGCGAAGTTTCAAGCCACGATATTCTGGAATCAATGTTCAACCGTTTTTGCGTCGGAAAGTAGGCTAGGGTGGATGCTGTCGGCAGGCTGGCGTAATTTTTGGTTTTTTGGTAACATTTGACCGTGCCGTACAAAGTTAGACTTACACTGGCGGTACTAAGCGCATTGGTACTGTTCTGCTGTTCCTCGTGCCGTTCGAAGCCCGGCTGGGGGCTTCTGCTCTGGGCGGCTGAGGACGAAGGCATACCTTCCGGCGCCGTACTGCCTGTTTACATAAGATCAAACATCGAAAAAGTCTGGGTTGTGGGAATCCCGCGCGAGTACAGGACGGCGGGCGGTAAAAACGCGAAAACAGAGATCCCGCTGCCCAAGCTGGAACTTGCCGGCAGCAAGCGCGCCGCCCAAAAGCGCGCGCGGGAATTCGCGGAGTACGCCCTTGTTTACGCGGAAACCTTGCAGGACGGCCTTCCGATACGGGATGCCCCCGACAACGGCGCACGCCGCGTGTACAGGCTCCGTATCGGTGAAGTGATAAAAATCATAAAGCCTGTCGAAGGAAACCCTGCAATCAGCGCCACGGGCGACCCGCTGCCCGGCGAATGGTTCAAGGTGCTTACTGAAGACGGCATAAGCGGGTACTGCTTTTCGTACAGGCTTAAACTTTTCGATTATACATCAGGTCCTCTCAATTCCGTCGCGACACAGCAGTTTGAAGAAGTACGGGATCCGGAACTTGAAAGCATACTGTCCAGGACCTGGGTCGCCGAAATTTACGGCGTGATGCTGGACGAAGGGACGATAGATATAGAAGCGTTTTCAAGGCATTGGGGTTTTGTGCCCGGTGAAGATACCGGGATTGCCAATATTTTTCTGAATGACATTGATATTTCTTTCCCGTACAGCGCTATACGTTCCGACGGCAGTCATTCATGGCGTTTTGAGGGTTCTTCCCTGGCGATGAGTCTACGCTCGCCCGCAAACCTTTCCGTGCAGTTTGACGTGGACAACGTGAACGCGGGAGTCGGCTGGTCAAGCGGCAGGCGCCGGACGGTGCAGTTCGTAAACCTTCCAACCTCGCTTGACGACCTGATCGTGCAGGAGGAAACGCGGCGGGAGGCCCTTTTCAACGCGCTATATACCGAAGGGCCTGTATTTTCAAGCGTCAGTTACGGACGCCTTTACTTGGGCGAAGAACAGGACTTTCTTTGGGAAGGCTTCGAGAAGCTTATCCCGTCCGTGATTCCTCCCTTGGCGCTGGGCCGCGGCAAGGTAGAGATGCGCCTCTTCCTGACGGCGAACCTTGCGGACCGGTACGGAGGCGCTTTTACGCTAAAATTCAAGACGATAAACGGAACGGACATACCGGTAAACTTTTTGTACACGATAGATTCCGGCAACGGTTTAGACGGCGTCCACTTTGAATACGTACCGGCCTCGAACATAGACGGCGGTAACCGTGTAATGAGCCGTGATTCTTCCCCCATCATCATATATTTTTACCCGGCCGAATGATCTGCCGGCTGCGTTTTACGTAAATCTGCCGGAGGCCAGGGTAGAGTCAGATAAGTATTCTGTGAAAATGAGTTAGCAAAGGAGTAGCCTGTGACGGATTTTATCATGCAGGATTCATCCCGTACTTTTGACGGCAAGCTGTTAGACGGCGCAGGTAAAACGCGGATGATTCCGCTCAACTTAA
>JAITKQ010000033.1 GCA_031278295.1 Spirochaetaceae bacterium
TTTGGGCGCATTTCCGGCACTTCGTGCCGGAAACCGGGCTTTGCGGGGTTCCGTCAGGCAACCCCCGGTTGCCCCTCCATTCCCTACGGGAACGCTTCGCGCGAACGCTTCGCGCCCCTCCAATCCCTTGCGCATTTCCCCACCAGTGGGTCTCACATCCGCTACGCGGTAGCGTCCCGCAGGCGGGCTTCGGGTTCTGCCTTCGGGTCCGAAGGAGTCGATAGGCATACGCGGCTGTAGGCGGGGTCTGGTTTGATGTTTTGAAAACCGCGAATGACGCGCCCGCCCGCGGGGTATTAGCCCGGCAGTTTTGCATTTACAAAAATTCTTCACGTAATTTGGGCGCATTTCCGGGGTTCCGCCAGGCAAGCCCCTTGGGTTGCCCCTCCATTCCCTCCGCGAAACATTCGCGCGAAGGCTTCGCGCCCCTCCAATTCCCGCGTTTCGTGCTCGACGGCTTTTTCGGCATAGACCGGTAAATGTAAAATTACCGGAACAGTGGACCGTGAACAGTGAGTAGGGGGCAGAGATATATGCGATTCTGAATCTCATTAGGATTTTTAATGCACAGGTGATGCTGCTTCCGGGGGAGGAATAGCGGGACGGGTTATTCCTGCCTTCTAAACTTGAGCGGGCCTTTACAGCGCGGACAGCGCTTCGAGCATAGTGTCAATCTCCGCTTCCGTTGTTCCGCGCCCAAAGCTGAAGCGTACCGTACCGTGCGGAAAGGTCCCGCAGGTTTGATGCGCAAGCGGGGAGCAATGCAACCCGCTGCGGGTAATTATGCCGTGTCTTTCAAATAAACACCGTGAGACATCCCCGGCATCGTAGCCCGGTACAACAAGCGAAATGACCGGCACGCTACGGTCAGGATCGAGGGTTCCACACGGCTTAACCTTTTTTATTTCCCGCAGCCCGGATAAAAAACGCGCCGTGTACCCGCTCTCGCGTTTCCTTGCTTCCTCCACACCCGCCCGTAAAAGCTCCTCGACAGAGGCTGCAAGGCTCAGTATACCGATCACGTTTTGTGTGCCGGGCTCGAATCTGTCCGGCATGAACTCAGGCATGTCCAGTGAGTGCGAGGCGCTGCCGGTGCCCCCGCTCACCCATTGCCGCATCTTGGGTAAAGCGGCCTCCCCAAGCACGAAGCCGCCGACGCCGGCAAGCCCCCCAAGCCCCTTGTGCCCGGCAAACACGAGGATGTCGCAGCAGTCCTCCATCAAAAACGGCAGTATGCCCCCGGTCTGCGCCGTGTCCAGAATCGTGAGTATACCCCGCTCGCGGGCAAGCCTGAAACATTCCGTTACCGGCAGTACGGTGCCAAGTACGTTTGAAGCGTGGGACATGACGAGCAACCTTGTGTTTTTTTTGACGGCGGCGCGGACTTTTTCGGTGTCCAGCGAACCATCAGGACAGCATTGTAGCCAGTCCAGCTCTATCACGCCGTTTTTACGGAGGTTCTCAAGCGGACGGGCCACCGCGTTGTGTTCCACAGTCGTGGCCAGCACATGGCAGCCTTCCCTGACAAGGCCGTTTATCGCCATGTTGAGCGCCTGGGTAGCGCCGCTTGTGAATACCACCCTCAAGGGATCGCTCACGCCAAAGAGCTGCGCCATAGCCCTGCGGGCCCGCAGGGCTATGGCACCCGTTTCCAGACCCTCAAAATTCCGCCCGGCGTTGAGGTGTACCCCACCCAGGTATTCGCAAAGCTCTTTTACCGCCGCCTGCGGCAACGTCGGCGAGGTGGCGGCGTAGTTTGCGTATATGGTCGTCATACGGTGATCACGGTCGAAGCGCCTGCCAGCTTGTTTACTATGTTCATCATGTCCGTGATGCTCCCTACCGCGAGGGATTCCGCCAACTTATAGTAATTGGCGCAGGTGCCGCAGGTGTATATCCCGACGCCCCTGTCCTCCAGCGTCTTTAGATCGCTTACGGTGTTTGCCCCTTCCGTCGTAAGGTACGCGCCGCTGTTCAGGAATATGACGGCTTCGGGCGGGAGGCTTAACTGTGTCAGTGAAAATATGAAGCCCTTGATCAACAGCCGCCCAAGCTCATCGGAGCCCCTCCCCATGCTGTCCGAAGCTACAAGGACAAGCGGCCCCTTGGCCCCGCTTCCTAGGTTCAGGGCTTCCTCACGGGTGTCCAAAACCTGATTGGGGTCCTTTACGATGGTAACCCTGTACCGCGATTCCCCGTCCTCGACGTAAGAAAAGCCCAAGGACGATCCTTTCGCCATCTTTTCGAGGTTCTGTACCGCGACAAAATTGTCTACGATGACGGCCACGCCGTCCGCGCCCTGCTCCGCGAGTGCCTTCTTTGCGTTTACCACGGGAATGGGGCACGGCTTTCCCAGCATATCCAATGTTTTCATAATGAGTCTCCTTATACCTATCCAGTTTATCCCGAAATGCCGGATTTTGGAATAGCCGCCTTAGCGTTTACGACTGTGGACGAGCTCTTAGGCGGCGCTAAATGCCCGCACCGTAAAAATCCGGGTACCTTCCGTCCCGGCGCTAGACCGCCACGTAAACGCTTTACCAGAGGATCAGCTTTTCCCGGTCCGGCAGGAAACCCAGTCCTTTAAGGATTTCGGCGTAGCGGGAGCGGGAAGCGGAAACACCGTTTATTCGCAGTGGGGTCTAATACCCCGCCCCTTGTGGCGGTTAGAATTAGTAAATACTCACGAAAAACGGTAGTAGACCATTGCCTCCTACCGCGTGATTGGCGCGCCGCAGGCGCCCCAATCAGCGGCAAGCCGTGCGGCTTGCCTTACAGAACTCGCCCTCGTAAATGATGCAACGCTTACAAGATACCCCGCCGCAAACTTGTTTGCGACTTCAGGGCGGGGAGGTTTATCTGGCAAATCCATAACTGGAAAATTTCCGGCTAACGCGGCAACCTCGCGCCTGAAGCCTGGCCTGAGCGTGAGTTAGCTCACGGTAAACACTACATCGCTGCTCTCGTCCCCGCAGCGCACGGTAAGCGTATGCCTGCCGCGTTCAAGCGGCAGAAAAAACCTGAACGGACGGCGTACCACACGCCGCTCCCCGTCGTAAAAAACGTACAGCTCATCGGACGCGCCGCCGATCACCTCAACCGGAATCGCGCCGTTTTCTCCTGCGCCGGACACGAAAAACTGAAAACCGTCACGGGGCGTAACGATGGTAAGCTCGCTCCCGCCATGTTCCACCATGCCCTGACGCCTGGAATGTATTAGCCAGCTCTGGTACTCGGCAGGGTAGCGCGTAGTTACACGTCCGTTTTCTAGCCTGTGCCAGCCGCAGGGCGGCGGGGCGGACAGGGAATCCGTATACTCGTGGAGCACGGTCATGCAGGCTTCCGTGGGGGAAAGGCCGGAGACGGCGCAGATCGGCCTTTTGACAAAGCCCTCCGGTTCCTCAAAGGCCAGGCTTGCGGACGACGTGGAATTTTCATGGAGAAAGACAAGGCTGTTACGTACCAACTCGGCAGGTAGGGAACTACCCGTCTTGCCTATCACGGTTTCGCCTGAAAAATTACCCATCCAAACCGCGCCGGTAAAGCGGCGGGAAGCGGCAAGCGCGACTATGCTTTGGTACTGATTCGCCGTCCCGGTCTTTACAATCAGCGGAAAATCCGCCGTAAAGTTACGCGCCCTCCCAAACGCCAGGTGGCGGGCGTCAGTGTCCGACAGAAAGGCGCATATTATACGCGCCGTATCGGGCGAAATCACCCTTCCTTGCGTAAACGTTTCGCCCCCGCCCTTCCCGTCCCGAAAAAGGAAACGCGCGTTCAAAAGTTTTCCGTCGTTCGGGAACACGCTAAACGCCCGCGCCAGCTCAAAGATGCTTACCGGCGCGTTGCCCAGCGCGAGGCCAAGACCGGCTGCCCCGCCCCCTTCCTCCCCGCCAAGGCTGTCAAAGCCGAGCCGCGACAGAAACCCGCCGTAATCCTTGACTCCCAGCCTGTACAGAAGTTGCACGGCGGGGATGTTCAGGCTTGACGCCAGGGCCTGCCGGAGCGTCGCCGGCCCGTTAAAGCGGTTGTTGAAATTCTGCGGTATGTAAATTTCTTCGCCGCCAAAACTTACCGGGACATCGGCAAGTACGGTATTAGGTTCGATTCCCCGTTCAAGCGCAAGCGCGTACAGAAAGGGCTTCATGCTGCTGCCCGGCTGGTTAAGCGCGAGCACGCCGTCCATCTGCCCGCTGTTGCTGCCGTTAAAAGCGGCGCTGCCCACCCAGGCCAGCACCTCCCCCGTGTCGTTATCAAGCACGATGGCCGCCCCCTGGTTCACCCGCTCCGCGCTGTAACGTTCCACATTTTCCGCGATAAGCCCCTCAAGGTAATGCTGTAAATGGATGTCCACGCTCAGCGTAAGGTCCGATAGCCCCGTCATACCGGTTTTTTTCGTAAAAAGGGGGGCGCGTTTTCCGTACGGCCGCCGGCTTACCGCCACATCAACGCCGCGCCCCCCTGCGCCCGCACGCGGTTGCGGGCTACCCCCCAAATAGGGGCCGGGTCCGCCCCCGCCGATAGCCGCCCGCCGCTGCTTTGTGCCGCCCGCCAAATCATGGCCGGAAACCAGCTCCCCCAAAACATGGCGTACAAGGTGGGGTGTTTCAAACGGATAGTCAAAACGGCCTGAGTGCCTCACGGTAAAGTCCCGGTCCCCGTCACTTATCGCGGCAAAGGCCGGGAATCTTTTCCGTCTGAAAAAAGATTTTACAAAGCTCTTTTGCAGGGCCTCCGCCGCGTTTTTGCATTCCGCCGGATGCCGCGCCGGGTTGTAGGCGGCGGGCCTGCGCGGTATCACGGCAAGGCAGAAAATCTGCGCCGGCGTGAGCATACCTGCCTCCACAGAAAAAAAGTTACGCGCCGCGGAGGCAAGCCCTTCGGTTTGAAAACCGAAGGGCGTCGAATTCAAGTACATTTCCAGGATTTCTTTTTTTGTAAACCGCGTCTCAAGCCGGAGCGCGTTAAGCCCCTCGGCAATTTTCCTGCCAAACCCGTCGCCCGTCCCAACCCCGATTATCCGGGCAAGCTGCATCGTTACCGTTGACGCGCCGCTCACACGCCGCCCGGCCAGGATATTTTGAAACACGGCGCGGACCACGGCAAATAGATCGATGCCAAAATGGCAGTAGAAACGCTCATCCTCCGCCGTGATAAAAACATCGGCGGTACCGGGCGCCAGGCCGTCAAGCGGAATATACTCACGCCTCAGCCCGTCTTTTAGAGGAACTATTTGTAGCAGAATCCCGTTCCTGTCGTACACCCTGGTACTAAAAGGCCTCGCCAAAAATGCTTCCAGCTCAGGGTACGGAGTCAGGCGCAAGGTCAGGTACACGGCGGACAGCAGCGCAAAAATGATTCCCGCCTTAAAAGCTAAAACTTTGAATTTAAACCTCATACACTAAAATTTACAAATTCGCTTACCGGGTCATGTTACACGGAAACACCCCTTTTTGGGTAGATGAGGGGCGCGGTAATTCAGGGTTTAGGTTAAACCGGGCAGCGTAACATGACTTACTAAATGATACCGGACAATAATCATTTAAACCTGGCCCTTGTATTCCGGCCTGGCCTGCGCTATCTTATCAATTGTATATCAGGCTTGTTTGGAAACTTAGGGCAACGCTGATTAACTTGAGGCCAATCATCGTTGCCCCAAGGAGAGAGCTCATTGGACTTGTTCAAGAACCTATTTGAATGTGGGCAAAAGCCCACGGGTTCTTGAACAG
>JAITKQ010000095.1 GCA_031278295.1 Spirochaetaceae bacterium
GCAATTCATGGCGTTTGTTGAAGCAATTGCTCAGACTGATTTTGGTTCATTCGTCATACAAGACAACAAGATAACCTTTTACCAGCAAAAACAAACGCAGAAAAACCCTTCGGGGAATGTTCTTGAAACAGTAAGCTATACCTTTAAGGGAATTCTGAACGATGTCTGGGGAGCGGGAACAACGGAAGAAGAAGAATTTGACTGGTATGCCTTTGAGGGCGGCACGGATGGCGGCCATAAATACCTGCTTTTAGAGGAAGCCGGCCGCGATACCCAAACCGGGCCCTTACATTTTCACATGCGGTACGGCGATAAAGGCTTTGATGATTTACTGTTGACTCCGACAGATAACTACAGTCGTTGGGCACCGACTATTGTCAGTTACGATACTACAATTCCCGAATTGGAAGAGTTCATGTCCGGGGATTGATGATTGAAAATGCGGTAAATACCAACAAAAATGTTACATTTGGGAAACCACAAATTACGCGAATGAATACTAATGACGCGAATAATATTTGTGTTCATTCGCGGTTAAACGACAGCGGATTTTAAGAAGCGGAGGCTGTGCCCCTCCTGCTCTGTTTCATTCCATTTTGCGAAATCCACCCGGGTCAATGCCAAATTGCCCGCGGAACAAGGCGGAAAACCGCGACTGGTGTTTGTAGCCTGGCATCCCGGCAATACCGCTCAAGGCGGCGCAGTAATTATTTACCAGTCTATCATTGCCGAAAGGTCAGGCAGCCCAAGACCTTGCGTGGTCAGCTATCCTGCCGGACTTCATTTTAAAACATCGCGCCCGCCGTCCGGCGTACCGCTTATCGTGGCGGGAGGACCTCCGGCGTCTGGCTTTCCAGTCTCCCGACGTCGATACTTTCTATCTTGGAAAGCGCAATATCGCGGACAAGTTTTGAGCCGTCCCCGCGCGGGTCCCGCAGTTTCAACCTGTGTGACAGCACGGGAACCGCGAGCTTTGCAAGGTCTTCGTCCGTAACGAATGCCCGTCCGCGTATAAAGGCAAAGGCGCGGGCAGCGGCAAGAAAGTGAAGGGCGGCGCGCGGAGAAGCGCCCAGCGAAAAATTTTTGTGTACCCGTGTTTCGCGGACTATATCGGCGATGGCCTCTTTGAGCGCGTCATGGCAAAACACGTGCATCGCCGCGCGGCAGGCGGCAAGAAAATCATCGACGGAAATTACAGGTTCAAGTTCACGCAGGGCAGTCTCGGAGGGTGTATCGTTTAGCAACGCGATTTCCGCATCACGGTCAGGGTAGCCGAGTGACAGGCGCAGCATAAAACGATCAAGCTGTGCGGCAGGCAGCGGGAATGTGCCCTCGCTTTCGACAGGATTCTGCGTCGCGATTACAAAGAACGGCTCGCCCGTCTTGTGGCTGGCTGAACCTATAGTAACCTGGCGCTCCGCCATCACTTCGAGCAGGGCGGACTGGACTTTGGGGGTTGTACGGTTGATTTCGTCAGCAAGCACGATGTTGGACAGCACCGGACCCGGCACAAACCGGAAACTGCGCGTTTCCGCGTCAAACACATCCACGCCGGTTATGTCGTAAGGCAGCAGGTCAGGCGTAAACTGAATCCGTTTAAAGCTAAGGCCGCCGCCTGGCCGCGCGCCGCCGCCTATCAGGGCGGCTATAGTTTTGGCCGCCGTCGTTTTGCCAAGTCCGGGCTTGTCATCCAAAAGGACATGCCCGCCGGCCAGAATCCCGGTACACAGCAATTCTAAAAATTCACGTTTACCGCGGATTATGCGTCCGGCCCCGTCAATAAGCGCGGCAACCTTGTCATTCATCAAAACAAGTATCCCTCAATTCGCGGCTTTTCTCAAGGGGCATCTGCCGGGTCGGGTGCATCACTTATGCTAACTCATTATCCTGCAATGAATTATAAGTTGGCTTTACGGTACATACAGGGTTTGCCCCTTTTTCGCCGCTGAATCATTTTGATGCGATTACAGGATTGGGGCGGGGTAGCAACCCGTGACAACTTTGTCACAGGCTTATGCGTTGCGGGGAAGGCCGCTAAATGCAAAAATCCTGGCAAAAATCCTGGATGATCGGATTTTGTATTATTTGCGTTTTATATTATCTTTGTTTTATGTATATTTAAGGAGATTTATTATGTCAAAGAAATTTCGTATAGGTTTGTTAGGAAAACTGATAATCGGTATAGTTCTTGGCATTATGCTTGGGCTATGGGCGCCGACTCAGTTTAACAGAGTCGTTGTTACCGCGTCCACCTTGTTCAGCGCCTTTCTAAAGTTTGTTATACCCTTGTTGATAGTGGCCTTCGTTACCATTGGCATAGCCGATCTATCGGAGGGGGCTGGAAAACTCCTCTTGATAAGCACCTGTATATCTTACCTTTCGTCGCTCCTCTGGGGTATCATAGCCTTCACCGTATCCGGTACCGTATTCCCAAGGTTTGTACCCGAAGTGGCTGTCGCCGGCATAAGCAATCCCGATTCGGGTATGCTAAAACCATTTTTTACGATCCCGCTGCCGCCGGTGATGGATGTTACCTCGGCGCTTGTACTCGCCTTCATACTGGGACTCTGCCTTTCATCAATGAGGAAGGAAACCGTCTCACTTTACGGCCCGCTCAAAGACTTTTCCCACGTCATAAACAGTGTGCTAAAAAGGGCGGTTATCCCCTTCCTTCCGCTCTATATCTGCGGAATCTTCGTCAATATGACGGTAAGCGGCCAAACCTTTATGATACTGGGCATACTTTGGAAGGTATTCCTCACCGTAATAATCCTCCATGTCATCTGCCTGCTCACCATGTACTTTATCGCGGGTGGAATCAGCCACAAGAGTCCGTTCAGGCTACTGAAGAATCAGGTGCCGGGTTATATTTCCGCTATGGGTACCCAGTCATCGGCGGCCACGATACCGGTTAACCTTCGTTGCGCCGAAGCGGACGGCGTATCGCCCGAGATACGGAATTTCGTGATTCCGCTCTGCGCCAACATTCACATGGCCGGTTCAATGATAACCATCACCTGCTGTGTTACCGCCGTACAGCTGCTCTACAACATGCCGTCAAATCTTGGGATGATGGCGCCGTTCATCATGACGCTGGGTATAGCGATGGTCGCTTCCCCCGGTGCGCCGGGCGGTTCCATAATGACCGCGCTACCCTTCCTCCCGATAGTAGGCATAGCTTCCGACAGCGCGATAGCCGGCCTGCTGATAGCGCTGTACATCACGCAGGACAGCTTCGGAACAGCCTGCAATGTTTCCGGCGACAATTCCATCTCGGTGATAGTCGATACCATTTACCGTAAGTTCCTCAAGAACGATATACGGACGGAGGCGGTTTGAACGTCTTCGACATAATCGGTCCGGTGATGATAGGACCGTCCAGTTCGCATACGGCGGGGGCTGTGCGTATAGGACGGACGGGACGCATGATCCTGGGCGAGGACTTACGCCGTGCGGATATAGGTCTGGCAGGTTCTTTCGCCCTGACTTACCGCGGGCACGGTACAGACCGGGCCCTGGTAGCCGGCCTGCTTGGGATGAAGCCCGACGATGAACGTATCCGCAACAGTTTCAGCGTCGCAAGGGAATATTCACTGGAATTCACCATAAGCGAGGTTAAGATACCCCGCGCCCATCCGAACACGGCGCGTCTCCACCTGTTTGGGTTCAGCGGGAAGGAGTGCGCCCTGCGCGGGGCTTCCGTAGGTGGCGGAAACATCCTCATCCAATCGGTGAACGGTATGGAAACTGAATTCTCCGGCGATGCAGACACACTGATCATTGCCCACCAGGATATGCCGGGTATGATAGCGCACGTAACGAGCCTGATGGCGGAGCACGGGGTAAATATAGGGAACTTCAAACTTAACAGGCCGCATAGGGGCTTCCAGGCGGTGATGACACTGGAGATTGACGGCAATCTGGAGGTTTCCGTTGTGGAGGGTCTGCGGAAACTTCAACATATCGACAGCGTTGTGTACCTGCCGGCAAATGGAGGATCTTGATGCTTGAATACAATTCTGTTGCGGAACTGATCCATGAAGCGGAAAATCAGGGGCGTTCCATCTCCGGAGTCGTCATTGATGACCAGGCCGAATCGATGGGACTCACGAAACAGCGGCTGTTTGAAGACATGCGGCGGAATCTTGATGTGATGAGAGTTGCGGCCCGGAACGGCACCTCCGAGACCTTGAAATCCCGTAGCGGGCTTTCCGGTGGGAACGGTTTCAGGATGACGCGCTACGCCGCTTCGGAAGGAGGGCTGGAACCCCTGTCCGGCGCTTTCTGCGCGGTTGCCATGTCAAAGGCGATAGCTATCGCCGAGTACAACGCCGCGATGGGACGTATCGTGGCGGCACCGACTGCCGGCTCCTGCGGCATACTGCCGGCGGCCATACTCACGGTAGAAGATTTTTACAAAATTCCTGAACGGAAACTCGTGATGTCCCTGTTTACGGCGGGCGGTATAGGGCTTGTGGTAGCAAAAAACGCGAGCATAGCCGGCGCTGAGGGCGGCTGTCAGGCGGAGTGCGGAAGCGCGGCGGCATTGGCGGCGGCCGCCCTTGTGGAGTTGCGGGACGGGGATCCCGTCCAGGCGGCGGAAGCCTGTGCGATCGCGCTGAAAAACCAGCTTGGCCTTGTCTGTGATCCTGTGGCTGGCCTTGTCGAGGTTCCGTGCATCAAACGTAACGCCGGCGGCGTGATGTGCGCGATAGCGGCCGCCGATATGGCTCTGGCCGGCATAAAAAGCATGATTCCGGTTGACGAGGTTATTTCCGCCATGCGGGAGATCGGGGACGCGCTTCCGGCCAGCCTCCGGGAAACAGCGCTAGGCGGCCTCGCCGCGACACTGACGGGTCAGTCGCTCAAACAGAAGATATTCGGGTAAATTGGGGCTTACACGTAAAAAGCGCCGGCAGCGCCAACCTCCGTTGGCGCTGCCGGCGCTTCCCCTACACACTTTTCTTTCCGTGTTTAATGGCCGCCCTACAAGTCTTGCATATTTTTACTTTTGTTTCGCCCTTATCCTGTTCATAAAGGGTTTTCACGTTACCCCTATTGCAGACAGGGCATACGCCGCGGCCCTTGTGGAATAGATCCCTGATTCCTTTTCCTCTACGCGCTTTGGACATTTTTCTCTCCCTTCTTTTTCTTCGATCCCGTTTCGCCCTTTTTCTTTTCGCTGTCCAGCTTATAATCAACCAGTTCCAGAAGTACAATTTCAGCAGCGTCGCCATAGCGCCGCCCAAGTTTTACGATCCTCGTATAGCCGCCGTTCCTGTCTTTCATGCGCGGGCCTATATCTGTAAACAGTTTTGCGACAATACCTTCATCATAAAGGCGGCTGGAAACTATACGTCTGTTATGAACCGAATCCACCTTCGCGCGGGTAATCAACTTTTCGGCAAAACGTTTTACTTCCAGCGCCTTGGCCTTTGTTGTTTTTATCCGTTCCTTGTTAAACAGGGATGTCATCATATTACGCACCATCGCCTTGCGGTGCGCCGCCATCCTTTCAAGCGGGTTAAAACCTCGTTTATGCTTCATCGTCCTTGTCCTTTTTTACCACGCCTGCCTTTAACGCGCTTTTCAGTTCGGTATTACTTGTTATGCCAAGCATTAATCCCCATTCCTGCAATTTTTCTTTTATCTCTTGTAACGACTTCTTGCCAAAATTACGGGTTTGATTTATGTCGTCTTCCGTCTTTCTGACCAATTCGCCAATAGTTTTTATGTTGGCAATCTTTAGGCAGTTTGATGAACGTATAGACAACTCAAGCTCTTCCACAGGGGTACTCATCAACTGCCGGATACGTTCATCGCTTTCGTCCAGTTCCTCGTCATCGCCAAACGAAGTTTCCTCAATATTGACAAACAGCGCGAAATGTTCCTTTGCTATTTTGGCGGACTCGATCAGCGCGTTCTCCGGCCCGATAGTTCCGTCCGTCCAAATTTCAAGTATAAGTTTATCGTAATCGTTACGCTGGCCTACCCTGACCGGTTCAACGCTGTACTTAACCTTTTTTACCGGCGAAAAAATCGAATCCATAGGTATAGTACCTATAATTTCGATATGCTGCGCGTTATGCTCGGAAGGTGTGTAACCGCGTCCCAGTTCTATCTGTAATTCCATCTCGATATGGGCATCGTCCGTAAGAGTCATAACAGGGAATCCCGGATTCAAAACTTCAATTGATCCGGCTTTCGCAAAATGCTCACTCTTAATAAAATGCTTCCCCGACCATTCAAAGGTAACGTTATCCTGTTCCGGATCGCCCGGCAACTTAAAGCAGACCTGTTTAAGGTTATTCAACACTTCAAGGGTATCCTCAACGACATTCGGTATCAACTCAAATTCGCTTGATACATTATGCGCCGTTCCGTCGGCGTTGTACGAAACGATCCTAACCGCCGTAACCGCATAACCTTGAATCGATGATAAAAGCACCCTGCGTAAAGTATTGCCTATGGTTGTACCAAAGCCTGGTTCAAAAGGAGAAGCTATAAATTTTCCATAATCTTTTCTTAACTCTGCGGTTTCAAATGTCCGTCCTTTCGGTTTTTTGAAACCTTTAAGCAGATTTCTACGGGCCATGAAGACTCCTTACTTAGAATAGTATTCTACGATCATCTGTTCTTTGATGTCTAAAAGATCCGTTATATCACTTCTTCTTGGGAAAGTCAGCAATTTTCCTGTAAGAGCATCGGGGTTTAGCTGTAGCCAAGGCATCACACCCGATTTTCCATATTCTTTCAAAGCATCCTTAATAAGCGCAAGATTCTTGCTTTTTTCCTTTATCTCGACAGAATCTTCCGTGCTGACAAGGTAGGAAGGGATATTTACACGTTTCCCGTTCACCAAGACATGACCGTGCAAAACGATTTGGCGCGCCTCTCTCCGGCTTGACGCAAAACGCAAGCGGTAAACAACATTATCCAGACGGCGTTCCAAAAGTAAAAAAAGGTTTTCGCCTGTAATACCGGGCATACGTTGCGCGCGCTGGAAAAACAAGTTAAACTGTTTTTCCAGCATCCCGTAAACCCTTTTAAGCTTTTGTTTTTCACGCAGTTGAACGGCATAGTCCGAACGCTTGGAAGGCCGCCCCTTGGGATCCTTTCCGGGCGCGGCGCGTTTCTTGCCTATGGCACATTTATCACTTTTGCACCGCTCACCCTTAAGCATCAATTTTTTTTGTTCTGTCCGGCACATCCTGCAAACCGGGCCGGTATACCTTGCCATGATTTCCCTCGTTTAAATACGCCGTGTTTTGCGCGGCCTACAGCCATTATGCGGAATCGGCGTTACATCGTTTATCGATTTAACCTTCATCCCAAGCACACCAAGCTGGCGTATAGCGGATTCCCTACCCATGCCGGGGCCCTTCACGTACACATGAACTTCCCGTAAACCCGACTGAATAGCCTTTTGAGCGGCGGTCTCCGTAACGGTCTGCGCCGCAAACGGCGTAGACTTTTTTGCTCCCCTAAAACCAAGACCGCCGGAACTCGCCCACGAAATGGCGTTTCCCATCAAATCGGTAATGGTTACGATGGTATTGTTAAAGGTTGCCTGTATATAAACATTACCTTCATATACCGACTTCTTCTCCTTTTTCTTTTTAATGTTAGCAGCCACACTGTCCTCCGCTCATCCTTCCTCCTGTCAATATATTTGGCGGTATAAAATCCGGAAATCCCAGACCGCACGTTTATTTCTTTTTACCCGCAACAGTCTTCTTTTTACCTTTACGGGTACGCGCATTGGTGCGCGTCCTTTGCCCGCGAAGCGGCAAACCCTTCCTGTGCCGCAATCCGCGATAGCAGCCTATATCCATAAGCCGCTTGATGTTTAGCGCAACCTCCGTCCGGAGTCTGCCTTCCACCTTGTAGTCATTTTCGATCAAGCGGCGTAATTCGTTCAACTCTTCGGCGGAAAGATCGTTTATCAAACGTTTACCGTCTATTGCCGCTTTTTCACAAATGTGTGCCGCGCTTGCCCTCCCTATACCAAAGATATAGGTTAGCGCAATATCAACGTGTTTGTTAGGCAAGTCAACACCTGCGATACGAGCCATTATTCCCCCTACCCCTGTCTCTGCTTATGCTTTGGATTTTGGCAAATTATACGGATTATTCCGTGACGCTTTATCACTTTGCATTTATCGCAGATAGGTTTTACACTTGTCCGAACTTTCATTTTTCCCCCTACAGGTTTCTCCCGCGCAACCGCCCATGTTTTGTTAAACCGTCATGGTGATGCATCTTTAACATTGCTTCAATCTGACTCATCGTGTCCAGATCAACCCCGACCAAAATCAACAGCGACGTACCGCCCATCAGGTACGAAATAGACGACGGAAAATTGAACAATACCTGAATTATCGTCGGTATAACCGCTATCAGGGCCAGGTACAAAGACCCCGGCAGAACTATCCTGTTCAGTATCTTTGTCAGGTACTCCTCTATCTTTTCCGTCCTTATACCGGGTATGGATCCGCCGTTCTCGCGTATATTTTTTGCGATCTCGATAGGATTCAACGTGACCTGTGTATAAAAATAAGCAAAAAAGACTATAAATAAAACATATAAAACATTGTACAGGATGCCGCGCGGCGTCAGCACCCGCGATAGGGCCGCGAGCCAAGGAACATTCCCGCCTATCGTCGAGGCTATCTGTAGCGGAAACGTCAAAATCGAAGAGGCAAAGATGACGGGGATTACCCCTGACGGGTTTATTTTGAACGGTATATAGGTATTCTGGGCACCGTACATCTTCCTGCCCACGACGCGCTTCGCGTAATGCACGGTTATCTTCCGCTGCCCCTGCTGTTCAAACACGACAAGCGCGATCACGGCCACAAACATAAAAAGCACGACCAGCACGAACACAGGGTTAAGCTCACCGCGCACGACACGTCCTATCAACTCCCAAACCGCGTCCGGCAAGCGCGCCACTATACCGGCAAATATCAACAGCGATATGCCGTTCCCTATGCCGCGCCTGGTGATCTGCTCCCCCATCCACATCAGCAACAAGGTTCCTGTCGTAACGGAAAGCATCGCGAGCACTGTGAACGGCAACAGATTCATAGTGAGAATATTCTCCACACTCCGCGATATTATCTGGGCATACTGGGTAACAGCGTACGATTGAATGAGACAGACAATAACCGTCCCGTAACGCTGATAAGCCTGTACCTTTTTCCTGCCGCCCTCTTCCTGCGATAACTTTTTAAGTCCGGGAAAAACTATCAGTAAAAGCTGCATTATGATGGACATTGAGATGTACGGCATAATACCGAGCATAAACACCGAGAAGTTTGAGAAAGCGCCCCCCGCAAAGAAGTCAAGGTAATCAACAATAGCATTCCCCGAATTTTGCTGTGACAAAAAGTAAGCGTTAAGCTCACGGACATTTATGCCGGGAACCGGAATAACAGCGCCCAGGCGGAATACGATCAGCATTACCACCGTAAAAAAAATACGTTCGCGAAGCTCTTTTATCCTGAAAATACCAACTAACGGGTTAGCCATCAAATTTCCTTATCTGTTTCAGCCGGAGCTGACTCAGACGCTCCGGCAACGCCCTTAACGGTACCGCCGGCCTTGACAATCTTTTCTCTGGCGGAAACGGAAAGCGCCGAAATTTTACAGTTTATTTTTTTGGTAAGTTTCCCATCGCCTAAAATTTTTACCAACAGGTTTCTGCCCTTAACAAGCCCTGCCGCTTTCAGAGAATCGGCATCCACCGTTGCGCCGTCTTCGAAATGTTTTTCAATGTCGCAAACATTTATCACCTGATAAACGGTTTTGAACGGATAGTTCGAAAATCCGCGGCGGGCAAGGCGGCGGTACAGCGGCATCTGGCCGCCCTCAAAACCAAGGTACGTTTTGCCGCCTGAACGGGATTGCTGACCCTTGTTTCCTTTCCCTGCCGTAGTACCGCGCCCGGAGCCCTGTCCGCGTCCTACTATCCTTTTTCGTTTATTTGCGCCGCGCGGCGCGTGTAAGTCGAAGTCCTGCATCAGTCTATATTCTCCGCTTTGACAAGGTGGGCAACCTTCTTGACCATCCCCAGGATCGCGCCGCTAGCCTCATGTTCAACCTCCGAACCTATCTTTCGCAAACCCAAAGAACGAACGGTCGCCCGCTGTTTGGGAAGTACGCCTATAGTACTGCGCACAAGGCGAATCTTTATCTTGCCTCTTAAAACATCCGCCATAGCTACCCCCAAATCTCCTTGATCGGCTTACCGCGGTTTTTCGCGATTAGCCGCGCGTCCATCATCTGTTTAATACACTCAAACGTCGCTTTAACGACATTGTACTGGCTTGAAGCGCCTATTGATTTAGATAGCACATCGGTAACGCCGCCCGCTTCCATGATTGCGCGCACCGGGCCGCCGGCAATGATGCCCGTACCGGAACAGGCCGGCTTTAACAGAACCACAGACGACTTAAACGTCCCCTGAATCTCGTGCGGTATCGTACCATGCTTGGTCGGCAAGCGTACCATACTTCGCTTTGCCTTATCCATACTCTTGCGAATCGCCTCGGAAACATCATTGGCCTTGCCAAACCCGTAGCCCACATTGCCTTTACGATCGCCGACAACGGTCAATGCCGAAAACGAAAACCGCCGTCCGCCCTTCACGACCTTTGCCGTCCTGTTCAGCTTAACCAGTTTTTCTATAAACTCTTTTTCTCTATCCTGCGAATTTCTGTCCCGATCCCTATCCCTTGAATGCTCCATTACGCCCCCACCAAATTTTTCCAAAAACTTTAGATGGCAACTTCAAAACCTCATTTTGAAGCAGCCGTTAAAATTGAAGCCCCGCTTTCCGGGCGCCATCCGCGATTGCCTTAACGACGCCATGATACAGATAGCCGTTCCTGTCAAAAACAACCGTATTTATATTTTTTTCCAACAGACGCTTTCCCATGACCTCGCCCAGTTGTGCGCCACCGGCAACGGTAGGTCTTAGCTCCCTCAACTCTTTTTCCAGAGTCGACGCCGAGGCAAGCGTTTGCCCCTTTGTATCGTCAATCACCTGCACCGACAGATTCTTATTGCTCCGCGTTACCGTCATACGGGGTTTTTCCGCCGTACCGGAAAGCGTTTTCCGTATATGCACCTTCCGGTTCAGGCGTTTTCTATCTTTTTCCAACATTTTTCGTAACATAGCACAACAATTCCTATTTAACGCCGGATTTACCGACTTTACGTCTGATACGTTCATCTTCATACCGGATACCCTTGCCCTTGTAAGGCTCAGGAACGCGAAGTTTCCGTACCTGCGACGCGAACTCGCCGACTTGATGCTTGTCAATTCCGCTTATTTCCAGCCGTCCGTTGGCCTCTGCCTTCAACGCAATGCCCTCCGGTATCCCCACGTACACCTCGTTTGAAAAACCAAGATTCATAACAAGAAGTTTACCCTGGACTTCCGCCCTATAACCGACGCCGTTAATTATCAGCACACGGGTAAACCCTGCCGATACACCGATAACCATATTATTAAGCAGATTCCGGTACAAGCCGTGAAAAGCCTTTGTCTGCTTTTTATCGTTTACCCTTGTAACGAGAATCTCACCGTCTTTGCTTTCAAAATTTATAACATCATGATAAACCTGCGTCAGCTTGCCCTTAGGCCCTTCTACGGTGATTCTACCGCTGTCAAAAGAAACTTTAACGTCCGCCGGAACTTTGACCGGTATCTTTCCAATACGTGACATAAAACCCCTACCAAACCATACAGATTACTTCGCCTCCGACCTTTCTTTCGGCGGCTTTTTTCCCTGTGGTAACCCCGCTTGATGTTGAAACAATCAGCGTACCAAAACCGTTAAAAACACGCGGCATACTCTTGTATCCGGCATAGACACGACGGCCCGGCTTGGATACCCTCTTTATACCGTGGATAACCGGTCCCGTCTCCTCGTCATGTTTTAAAAACACACGGATAATATTTACCTTACCCTGCGCTACTTTCTTGAAATTCCGTATATAACCTTCCGTCTTTAGAATCTTGACTATTTCAAGTTTAAGCCTGGAAGTTGAAATATCAACTTTTTCATGCTTGGCCATTCCGGCATTGCGGAGTTTGGTCAGCATATCGGCTACCGGGTCAGAAACACTCATGCTCTCCTCCTACCAACTTGATTTTGTAACGCCGGGGATGAGCCCTTCGCTTGCCAATTTACGGAAACAAAGACGGCACATCTCAAATTTACCTAAATATCCCCTTGCCCTTCCGCAAATCCTGCAACGGTTCACCTTGCGGGTTTTATATTTTGGCGTCCTGAGCGCCTTTATAATCATTGCTTTTCTTGCCATGTACGCTCCCTTATACTTATTTTCTAAACGGCATACCGAACTTCGCAAGGAAGGCCTTGGCCTCAGCATCCGTTTCCGCGCTTGTAACGATAACAATATTAAGCCCGGCGATACGTTCAATCTTGTCAAAATCAATTTCCGGAAAGATGATCTGCTCCGTTATACCCATCGCATAATTTCCATGCCCATCGAAAGCGTTCTGACTGATTCCGCGAAAATCCTTAACACGCGGCAGGGCCGCATTAACCAGGCGGTCCAGGAATTCATACATCATAGCCCCGCGCAATGTTACCCGCGCCCCGATCTCCTGTCCGGCCCGAATTTTGAAGTTCGCTATACTCTTGCGGGCCTTGGTCCTCACCGCCTTCTGCCCGGTGATCAGTGTAAGCTCGTTAACGGCCGCGTCAAGGAGTTTCTTGTTTGAAATCGCCTCTCCCACGCCCATACTCACGATGATCTTAAGCAACCTGGGCGTCTGCATTGGCGAGGAATAGTTAAACTCTTTGATTAGCTCCGGCGCGATGCTTTCCCTGTAAATTTTTTTTAAACGCGGCACATAACCTTTGGGGCGAATATTTTTGCCAACCGCAATGCCGCCGGACTTTCCGGACGCCGCGCTGCCGCCGCCCTTGCCCGCCGTCCCTTTACCGGAGGCTGCGTTTCTTTTTTCGGCAGGCGTCTTACCGGCTGTTTTCTTTGTTGTTTTTCCGCCCATTACAAAGCCTCTCCGCATTTTTTACAGATTCTCTTCTTCACCGTTTCTTCTACCCTGTATCCTACCCGCGTTGGCCCGCATTTTTTGCAGACAATCATAACGTTCGACACATGCAAGGGCGCTTCGATCTCGATTATGCCGCCCCTGTCATTCTGGTTGCGCCTCCGCTGAGTCTTTTTGACAAGATTTAGGCCGTCAACTACGACACGATCCTTATCCCGCAGGATACGCAGGATACGTCCCCGTTTTCCCTTTTCTTTTCCGGCGATCACTTCAACCGTATCTTCTTTCTTTATCTTAAACTTATGCGCTTCAGTTTGAACTGACATTCTACCGCTCCTTACAAGCCGTTCCACGGCGGCCTTCAACGTCCGTAAGGGCCGGATATCCGGAATGAATACCGCCCGTAACACGCAAGCGCCGCAAACTTCGCATACGCGCTGACTACAAAACTTCCGGCGCGAGAGAAACTATCTTCATATAGTCCTTGTCCCGCAGCTCACGGGCTACCGGCCCGAAAATACGCTTACCCTTAGGATTCCTGTTAGCGTCGATTATCACGCAGGCGTTGTCGTCAAAACGAATATACGTCCCGTCCCCACGCCTGTATTCCTTGTGCGTCCGGACAACGACCGCCTTCTCGACAGTCCCCTTTTTTATCGAAGACGTCGGCAATGTTTCCTTGACCGCAACAACGATAATATCGCCTATACTTGCGTAACGGCGCCTGGAACCGCCAAGCACCTTTATACACTGAACGAGACGCGCCCCTGAATTATCGGCAACGTTCAGAAAGGTTTCCACTTGAATCATTTTAACACTCCCCTACTTTGCCCGTTCAAGCACTTCGGTCAGCTTCCAGCATTTGTCCTTGCTGATGGGCCGGCACTCCACGACGCGCACCTTGTCGCCGGTACGGGCCGTATTTTCCTCATCGTGCGCCTTAAGCCGCTTTACCTTACGGACATACTTTTTGTAAAGCGGGTGCAAAGCCATCGTCTCTACGGAAACGACTATTGTTTTGTTCATTCCGGTAACTTTACCGTTTTCGTCGACACGTTTCGTATTCTTTACCAAGCCGACAAACTCTTTTTTGCCGCTTTTAGTCACTTTCGCTTGATCCGACACTATTTTCCCCTATTCCGTTGGGGCACCACTGATTAACTTGAGGCCAATCATTGTTGCCGTAGTTAGGAGTTGATTAAATTAAGCTAATCAACTCCTAACACATATATTTGATCATTATGCAAATGCGTCAACTTTGTTGACGTACCAACTTTGTTGACGTGTCAACAAAGTTGACATTCGCATTAAAGTAGCACCTATTGCGTCAATTCCTGTTGACGGGCCAACTCACGGTTGGCCTTGGCGCATTCGCATAAATCACCGCTTCCTTAGCGGTTTATCCGCCGTCTGCTGACCAATCAGAGTATTGAGCCGGGCAATCTGCCGCCGCATAGTTCGTTTTTGAAGCGGATTATCAACGTGGCCAAGCACCAGTTGAAAGCGAAGCTCAAGGTACTTCCTGTTAAGCTCGTCCCGTTTGGCTTTAAGCTCGGCAAGGGTCAGATTTTTGAACGAATTCTTCACCTCAGCCCCCCAGCTCAAAGTCAGCGCGAACAACAAATTTTGTCTTGATCGGAAGTTTTGACCCGGCAAGTTTCATAGCCTGTGACGCAAGCTCTTTGTCAACGCCGCCAAGCTCGAACATCACCGTACCCGGCTTAACCACCGCCACCCAATATTCCGGTGCGCCCTTACCCTTACCCATGCGTGTATCGGCGGGCTTTTTGGTGTAAGGCTTATCGGGGAAAACCCGTATCCACAGTTTTCCGCCGCGTTTGATGTGCCTGTTCATCGCGACGCGGGCCGCCTCTATCTGCCTGTTTGTAAGCCAAATACGTTCCAGCGCAACGAGGGCATACTCGCCAAAAACAACGGTATTACACCTTGTGGCGTTTCCCGGCATATTTCCACGCTGAACCTTGCGGTATCTTACACGTTTAGGACTTAACATCGTTTACCCCTATTCTCCGGTCCTGACAGGAGTCCTGTCCCTGCGTTTGCGGACTATGGCGCCCGCATCCTCTTTCTGTTCCTTGCCGTACTTCATGCCGTTGTACACCCACACCTTTACGCCTATCGCGCCGAAAGTAGTATGGGCCTCCGCAAAGCCATATTCAATATCGGCCCGCAGGGTATGAAGCGGGATGCGCCCCTCTTTCGCCTCTTCCGTGCGGGACATTTCGGCCCCGCCCAAGCGACCCGAAAGCCTAACCTTGACGCCCTGCGCGTTACCCTTCTTGATCGCGTTGCCTATCGCCTGTTTCATCGTCCTGCGGAACGAACCGCGGGCAAGCAGTTGACGGGCAATATTCTGCGCTACAATCTGGGCGTTGTTATCCGCGTTGCGTACCTCTTTTATCTTGAGCTGAATCTTCTTACTGACAAGTTTTTGCAGTTCAAGCCCTATCTTTTCTATATTCGCGCCTTTGACCCCGATTATCACGCCGGGGCGGGCGGTATGAATAACAATCGTTATACGTTGCGGATGGCGGATTATCTCCAGTTCCGCTATGTCCGAACCCTTGGTCTCCGGCATTTTGACGATATAGGAACGCAGTTTAAGGTCTTCATGCAGAGCTGTCGCATAAGATTTGGGTTCGACATACCAGCGAGAAGACCAGGTACGATTGATGCCCACACGCAATCCTATTGGATTTACTTTTTGTCCCACATTAAACTCCCGTCCTTATGTCTTGTCAACAACAACAGTTATATGACAGAGCCGTTTTAACAGCATATCCGCCCTACCCCGCGCCCTGCACCAGAGCCGTTTCATACGCGGACCGTCATCAATCATTATTTCCCTAACATACAGCATATCTTCCTCAAGATATTTGTTAACATTCAACGCATTCGCGCCTGCCGATTTGAGCGTTTTACGTACCAGCCTGGCACCCTTATGCGGCATATTTTCCAAAATAGAAATCGCTTCCGTATACGTTTTCCGCCTTATAAGATTCGCCACCGGACGTATCTTGTACGGTGAACAAATTAAAAACTTCGATACTGCCTTATACCCGTCTGCCATCTTATCATCCTAAAATTTGCCGGCTACCTTAGTCAAACCAAAATCCACTAAAAGCCTTTTTTCGCCCCTGCCGACACCACATAGCGCCGGCCTTACCCCTAAAAGCCTTTTTTCGGCCCTGCCGACATCATCGATAGCGCCTACTTTACCAAACAACCTTTTTTCCGGCCCTGCCGACACCACATAGCGCCGACTTTACCAGACAACCTTTTTCCGGCCCCCGTTACTTTGAGGCCTTTTTGTCGGAACCTGAATGCCCACGAAAAATCCGCGTGGGCGAAAATTCACCCAGCTTATGCCCGACAAGATTCTCGGTTATGTACACCGGCACCCATGTTTTTCCGTTATAAACCGAGACTGTTATGCCTACCATTTCGGGAATGATCGTAGAACAGCGTGAATAGGTCTTGACCATACGCCGTTCCGTTGACTTACTCATCTCCAAAACTTTTTTGTACAAGCTCTTTTCAATGAAAGGTCCTTTCTTTATCGATCGCGACACCTCTACCCCTTACCCGTTCTATTTTTTCTTCCTGCGGCTCACGATGAAGCGCGAGGAAGCCTTGTGCTTGTCCCTTGTCTTATAGCCTTTTGTCGGCTGACCCCACGGCGTTACGGGATGTATACCCTTATTCTTGCCTTCGCCGCCGCCGTGCGGGTGGTCAACAGGGTTCATAACCATGCCGCGAACGGTCGGCCTTACGCCAAGCCAGCGTTTACGGCCTGCCTTTCCGTAACGGACATTCATATGATCCTCGTTACCGGCAACGCCGATAACTGCATAACACTTTTTGAAAATCATCCGCATCTCGCCGGAAGGCAGTTTTACAGTAACATAATCGCCGTCCTTGGCGGCGACCAACGCGGAAGCGCCGGCCGACCGGGCAAGTTGAGCGCCTTTTCCCAGCGTCAGTTCTATGTTATGCACGGTAAAACCAAGCGGTATATTCTCCAGCGGAAGGGCGTTACCCGGCTCTATCGGGGCCGAGGGACCGTTGAGTATCCTGCCGCCCACCTTTAGATCCTTTGGCGCTATGATATAACGCTTTTCACCGTCCGCATATACAACCAAGGCTATGTTTGCGCTACGGTTAGGATCGTACTCTATCGTGGCTACCTTAGCGGGGATGTTTATCTTGTCCCGTTTAAAGTCTATTGTCCGGTAAAGCCTTTTATGACCGCCGCCCTTGTGACGTACGCTGATTCTTCCGTTAGAATCGCGCCCGGCGCGTTCTGCCCGTCCATGTGTCAGCGATTTTTCGGGTTTCTTGGCGGTGAGGCCGGAAAAATCAAGGCTTTGCCACTGCCGCATACCGGAGGTAACCGGTTTGTATGTCTTGATACCCACCCTAGACTCCCTCGAACAACGTGATTTTTTCGTCTTTTGCCAACGTTACCACTGCTTTTTTCCACGTTGCCGTGTAACCCCGTTTGTAACGCTGACGCTTAGGCTTACCGCCGACAATGGCCGTAGTGCAGGCCACCGGGTGCACGTTAAACAGCGCCCGCACCGCTTCCTTTATAAGGGGCTTGTTTGCCCTCATATCAACCTGAAAAACATAACGGCCGCTTTCGCGCAGAATATTTGTTTTTTCGGACAGTACCGGCCTTATCAGTATCTGCTCGTAGTTCATGCCTGCTCCCTCACCTTTACATTCCGCCTGTTTTGACAGGCCGCGTAAAATTCACATATCTCTTTAGCCGCCGTCTCCAGCACAAAAACACGGCGTCCATAAAACAGATCGTGAACCCGCAGGCGGCTTGCTGAAAGAAAACTAAGCCACGGGATATTCCTGCCGGCGCGTTTTAACAGTTTGACGCGCTCCCTGTCGCTTTCGTTTTCGTTCAAGACCATTACGGTACGTTCACCGGAACCGAAATTTTGAAGAATACCAAATAGATTTTTTGTTTTTCCATCTTCAATTTCAAAATCTTCGATAACCTTTAGCGTACCGGTATGCGCCTTAAGACTCAAAGCCGTCTTTACCGCGAGCCGTTTTGCCATTTTAGGCATTTTATACGAAAAGTCCCGTGGTTTTGGCCCGAAAACCGTGCCTCCGCCAACCAAAAGCGGCGATTTTTTATCGCCCCGTCGCGCCCGGCCCGTACCCTTTTGTTTGTAGGGCTTGGCGTTTGAACCGTGTACTTCGCCGCGATCCTTGGTACAGGCCGTTCCGAGTCGTTTGTTGGCAAGTTCGTTGTTTATCGCGTACCAAAGAATACTTTCGTTTATTTTAAGACCAAAAACAGCATCGTCAAGGTTTATCTTTCGCAATTCCTGTCCGCCTGTTGAATATACCGCCGTCTCCATCATGCCCTCTGTTTCTTTACCGCCGCGCGAATCACGACGAGTCCTTTATTGACGCCCGGCACGGCGCCGCGTATCAAAATCAGTTGTTTTTCAACATCTATCTTTACCACACGGATATTCAGCGTGGTAACCTGCTCACGGCCCATCCTGCCGGGAAGTTTTACATTTTTGAAAGTTTTATGCGGATAGGTTGATTGACCCGTTGAGCCCGGTTCACGGTGAAATTTGGAACCGTGGGTCTTTCGTCCGCCGCCGAAACCGTACCGCTTAACAACGCCCTGAAAGCCCTTGCCTTTTGAAACGCCTTGGACATCTACATAGCGGCAACCCTCCAGAATCTCTACGCCCAGCGCGTCCCCCACCGCGCATTCCTTACTGAAACCGCGGAATTCCTTGATATGTTTTTTGGGAACGACACCTTCGGGAAACTGCCCGGCGTAAGGTTTTGTAATCCTGTTCGCTTTGGCATCGTCAACCCCAAGCAGTACAGCGTTGTAGCCGTTCGTTTCTTCGTTTTTTTGAGCTATCACAACATTGGGATCAACGCGCAACACCGTTACCGGAACGAGGCTGCCTTCTTCGTCAAAAATCTGTGTCATACCCAATTTCCTGGCTAAAAGCCCTAACATTATATTTCTCCTGCACGGCGCCAAACGGCTGAAACCTTATATAAACAACACGCAAGCGTTTACATAAACAAGGCGTATGAACCGGCTATTGTTTTATCTCTACGTCCACCCCGGCGGGAAGCTCAAGTTTCATAAGGGAATCCATCACCTCCGGTGACGGTTCAATGATGTCGATAAGACGTTTGTGCGTCCTCATCTCAAACTGCTCGCGGGCCTTTTTATTCACATGAGGTGAACGCAACACCGTAATCTTGTTTATTCTGGTAGGAAGCGGGATTGGCCCCGTTATCTTGGCCCCCGCTTTCACCACCGTCGTTACGATCGATTTGGCGCTTTGATCTATCAACTCAACATCGAAACCGCGTAACCTTACGCGAATCCGCTCCTTGGTCATCTTTCCTCCGGAAGACAAAACAGCGTAGAGGGCTGACGCGGCGCGTTCACCGTGACCGTCCCTGCCGTCTTCACTCGAATCCTTACTCTAAAATTTCCGTAACCTGTCCGGAAGCGACGGTTTTTCCGCCCTCACGAATGGCAAAACGCAAGCCTTTCTCCATCGCTATAGGATGGATAAGTTCGCCCTGAATCTCGGTATTATCGCCTGGCATGACCATCTTTTCGCCGGCTTTCGCTTCACCGGGAAGGGTAACCGTACCTGTAATATCGGTTGTACGGAAATAGAACTGTGGTCTGTAGCCTGTGAAAAACGGCGTCTTGCGCCCGCCCTCCTCCTGCGAAAGGCAGTATATCTGCCCTTTGAATTTGAAATGCGGTGTGATCGAACCGGGTTTTGCGAGAACCTGACCGCGCTCAACTTCTTTTTTGTCTATGCCGCGAAGGAGCGCCCCGATATTGTCGCCGGACTGACCCTCGTCAAGCAATTTATTGAACATTTCTATACCGGTTACAACGGTTTTTCTGGTTGGTTTTATGCCGACAATCTCGACTTCCTCGTTCAATTTGATAACACCGCGCTCAATCTTTCCGGTAACAACGGTTCCACGCCCCTGAATAGTGAACACATCCTCGATAGGCATAAGGAAAGGTTTGTCGATATCGCGGACAGGATCAGGGAAGTAGGTGTCCATAGCTTCGAGTAACTCGTCAATACATTTTACCGCTTCGGCATTATCCGGCTCGGACATAGCCTTGAACGCCGAACCTTTGATGATGGGGATCTCCTTTCCGGGGAAGCCGTTGGCTGTAAGTACATCCCGGACTTCTTCTTCCACAAGGTCTATCAATTCCGGGTCTTCCAGTTGATCAACCTTGTTGAGGAATACGATCATGTTGGGAACGCCTACCTGACGGGCGAGGATGATATGCTCACGAGTCTGGGGCATGACCGAATCGGGCGCCGAAACGACCAATACCGCGCCGTCCATCTGCGCCGCACCGGTAATCATGTTCTTGATATAGTCGGCGTGACCTGGGCAGTCGATATGGGCGTAGTGCCTTTTCTCGGATTGATACTCCAAATGCCGCGTGTTGATCGTGATGCCACGCGCCTTCTCTTCCGGCGCGTTGTCAATCTCGTCATATTTCATAACCTTGTCACCATACTTCTTTCCGCAGTGCATGGTGATCGCGGCGGACAGCGTTGTCTTTCCGTGATCGACGTGTCCAATGGTCCCGACATTCATGTGAATTTTTGTTCTATTGAACTTATCTTTTGCCATCTCGTGCTCCTCCTTACAATTTTGGGCACATTTTTTGTAGCGGTTTTTAA
Organism: Spirochaetaceae bacterium; assembly: GCA_031278295.1. Taxonomy (GTDB): domain Bacteria; phylum Spirochaetota; class Spirochaetia; order Treponematales; family Breznakiellaceae; genus JAIRMY01. The sequence goes on from JAITKQ010000095.1 coordinate 20,815, forward strand.
TTTAGCATAACGGTAAAAGTTACGCTAGATACCGCCCCGTTTTCACGCTCCACAAGAGTTTCTGAAAACGGCTTTATGACACCGTCTATTTACTGATAAACGGCCTTGTTTAGCTTTTGGGGGACAGACTAACAGCGGCGTGATCTTACCGCGAGAAGCGAATCACACCTTCGATTTGCCATGTCCACCTATCCCGTCAGGGTAAACCGCTGACGATCGGTTTGGATTATGCTGTAACCGCAATGCGCGGCATTATACTTAACTTAACCCTTTTATTAAAACGCTGTTTAACAAAAATGTCAAGTCACCCAACCCCGCCAATACTACAGGGGGCGTTGCGGGGGCAAGGCGGATTGCATGGCAACCCAAACCCGCTTTCACACCCCCGCTGAGGGGGGCGGCGAAAGGCCGACTAAACCCGCAAGCGGGCGGCGCGGCTGTAACCAAGGGGGAAGGCGGAGGATTTTACCGCCGTGCCAGCCGCTCCTTCCGGGCCAAAGGCTGCACCGCAGCCTTTGGAAATACCTTCCCCCCTTATACCCCCGGTTATTATTACACTACCACCGGTAGTGTGTAAAGGCCTTGTTCGCCTCGGCGTTCTTGTGGGTTTCCTCCTTCTTTTTGAAGGCGGCTCCCGTACCGTTGTAAGCGTCCAACAACTCGGTCGCCAGGCGTCCGTCCATACCGTGACCGGTACGTGTACGGGCGGCTTTTATTATCCAGCGCATCCCCAGTGCCTCACGGCGGGATTCACGTATTTCGACGGGCACCTGGTATGTCGCGCCGCCCACACGGCGGGATTTGACTTCGACAACCGGCTTGACGTTCTCTATAGCCTTGAGGAATACCTCCAGCGGCTCCTTGTCCGTCTTGCCGCGCAGGGTTTCCAATGCGCCGTGTACGATACGCAGGCTGACCGAACGCTTGCCTTCCCACATCATGCGGTTGACAAACTTGGAAACTACAACGCTGTTATACCTGGGATCCGGCTGAACGCCGCGATCTATCGCTTTCTTTTTTCTACCCATGATTATACCTTAAGCCTTGGGGCGCTTCGCGCCGTACTTTGAACGCCCGCGCTTGCGGTCGGCCACGCCGAGCGTGTCTTTTGCGCCGCGGATTATGTGGTAGCGTACACCGGGCAGGTCTTTGACGCGGCCTCCCCGTACAAGAACGACCGAGTGTTCCTGTAGGTTATGCCCGATACCGGGGATATACGCGGTAACTTCCGTTCCGTGTGAAAGACGCACACGGGCAACCTTTCGCAGGGCGGAATTCGGTTTTTTGGGCGTAAC
>JAITKQ010000182.1 GCA_031278295.1 Spirochaetaceae bacterium
GGAATGGAGGGGCAACCCAAGGGGCTTGCCTGGCGGAACCCCGCAAAGCCCGGTTTCCGGCACGAAGTGCCGGAAATGCGCCCGAATTACATGAAAAATTTTTGTAAATGTAAAACTGCCGGCCTTTTGATACGCCCCTTTTCATAGACCCGTGATTTTAGATATACTTGATTTTAGAAACACTTTAAAACACTGTCGGGGACTATAAATGATACGAATGTTGACGGCTTGTACCGAAGAGGTTGATGAAATTGGTGAAGCGGTAAACGAAATACTTGGACAACTCGATCTAAAAAATCGCTTGCTTAAAAATTCTGTAGGGCTGGTATGTTGCGATCCGGAATTTATACATTCCGGCGTAGTGGAGGCTGTATTAAAAAAACTGCCCTTTGACACGGTAGGGATAACTACGCGCTCAGGCGCCACGAACGGCGTCGTCAGCGCCATCATGTTAAGCATTTCCGTGCTTACCGCGGATGATGTAAACTTTTCGGTTGCGCTCAGCGGGGAAATCGCCCCCGAAAATGTAGACGATGTTATTTCTTCAGCTTACAGGGAGGCTGAAGGCAGACTACCCGGAAAACCGGTCCTTGTGTTGGCCTACCCGCCGATGATCCTGTCCATGGGATGCTATCCGGTATCAAAAGCGATATTCAGCACGGCAGGGGATACCCCCGTTTTTGGTACGCTCCCGTGCAGCCCGTTCCATGACCACAGAAACAGTTTTACAATTTTAAACGGCGCCGTGTACGCCAGGTCCGCGGTTCTTGTTTTGCTGTCCGGCAACATACATCCTGATTTTTTAATGATTTCCACGCCGGAACAAAACCTTCAAAAACAGTACGGGATCATAACAAAATCGGACGGCTGCATGGTTTATACGGTAAACGAAATGAGTTTTACCGATTACCTGGCAAACACCGGCATCGCAAAATCAAAAGAGTTTTACGATTTGCTATACATGATTCCATTTATGGTGAATTTTAACGACGGAAGCCCCCCCGTTGCACGAGGCCTGTACAGCATTAAAGATGACGGCCCCGCGGTATTCGGCAGTGAAATGCCGGAAGGCAAGGCAATTTCGCCTAGCAGCCTTAACTACGACGGTATTATGGGAACAGCGGAAGAATTACTGCGGCAAATATCCCTTAAAAAGAATATAAACGGCATTATAATGCACTCATGCCTTGCCCGCCACCTGCTGCTGGGGCTGAAAAACGACGACGAGCTAAAAAAAATTATCGAACGGGTTGACGGTATTGCGCCGTATCAGGCCTGTTATTCAGGCGGCGAAATATGTCCTGTAAAAAATAACGCCGGTGAATTTATTAACCGTACGCATAACTATACGTTTATTGCCTGCGTGTTTTAACGGTGGAGTCCGGAATATCATTCCATGAATAACGGTGCGGTTTATAATGAATGGTCGCAAAACGAGCAAACCGAAGTTTTGCCCGATACGGGCATGGGACTTTCGCCGGAAGAAATGTCCGAAATAATTAAAAAATTACAAAAGGAAAACAGACAGTTAAACCGAAAAGCAACCCTTCTGCAAAAGAAAATCGATTCCGCCTATATTGCCGCGCAGACCGATAAACAAATAGGCGATATACGCTCACTTGAGCAAAAAAAATTAGAAAAATACATGAAGCTACTCTTGGAATACAGCCAGATTGCGATTCTTATGCTGGATGAAAACGGACGCCTCGCTTACTGTACAAATGAATTCCTGCGGCTTGCCGGCATTGCCAATTTTGAAATCGTTAACGGGCACACATTGGGCGATGTTATTAGCATATTTGGAAACGAAAATCTCGCCGCCAATGCCGTTTTAAGGTTTGAAAAAGTAAAAAAAAGCCTGGACCCGTTGATCGTAAATACAAAAATCCTGTTCCCGTCAAATCCAACGGAACGGCTTTACACAATCCAAATATCACCCATAACCGAAAACGGCGTATTTGACGGCGCAATCGTAACTTACCATGACACAACGGAACTCCGTGACGCGGAAGCGGAAGAGAGAACACGTTTAATGCTCGACTCAACACCGCTTGCCTGTCTGCTCTGGACGGCCAGGGGGGGCCTTATCGGCTGGAATAAAACAACAACCGAATTACTCGGTTTAAGCGGCGCTGAAATGAACGCCGAAAGTTTTTTCAGCCGCTGCATAGAGGTGCAGGAAGATGGCATAAAGAGCGCTGTCAAATGGAATGATCTGATAAAAAAGGCGATTGAAAACGGTTCCGTTCAAACGGAATGGATTTGCATGATAAACAACGATGAACCCTTGCCTATGGATACAACTTTTGTCAGAATGCCGTGGAAGGACAGCTTCCGCATCGCGGTCTACGCATCGGATCTCAGGGAACTACGCAAGCGGGAAATGGCGGTCCGCAAGGCAACTGAAGAGAACCGTATGCTGGAAATTGAGGCCAAAACCGCGGATGCCGCATCCAAAGCAAAAAGTGACTTTCTGGCAACAATGAGCCATGAACTGCGTACGCCGATGAATGTAATTATCGGAATGAGTGAACTGATACCTACCGATAATTTGAACGACAAACAAAGAAACTTTTTTTATGAAATACAAAATATGTCAAAGACCCTTCTGAATCTGATAAATGATATTTTGGATTTCTCAAAAATCGAAGCCGGCAAACTGGATATTCTGCCGGTGCATTACAGTATCCGGGCAATGGTTGACACTGTAACTTCCATGTTCAGGTTTATCGCGGGGAAAAAATGCCTTGCTTTCAGTTCGTATGTCGCGGACGATGTCCCCGATATTCTTTATGGCGACGAGATTCGGCTGCGTCAAATTCTTACGAATATTGTTAGTAACGCGGTTAAATATACCCGACAGGGTTCTATCGGCGTTACCATAGATAAAGTAAAAAACAACGGTGGATACCTGCAAATTCGCGTAAAAGATACCGGTATAGGCATCAGGGACAGTGATAAATCAAAATTGTTTGACTCATTTCAGCAGCTTGACGCGCGGAAAAACCGGGGCATAGTTGGTACAGGATTGGGGCTTTCGATCTGTAAAAGATTGACAGACATGATGGGCGGTTCTATAGATGTGGAAAGCACATACGGCGAAGGTTCGATCTTTACCGTTCTGCTTCCGCTTGTGGAGGGGGACAACACGCTGTTGCAGCGGGACAGGCTGGGCAGCATCCAGGATATTGGAAATTATGTGATGGTAAAAAAAGGTACAACCGTCAAAATACTTGTTGTTGATGATATGCCTGAAAATCTTACAGTGGCGGCAGGTTTTCTTGAGATGCACGGGATAACCGTCGATACCGCGTTGAGCGGCGAGGAGGCGCTGAACAAGGTACGGGAAATAAGGTACGATCTTTTGTTTATGGATCAGATGATGCCGGAAATGGACGGTCTGGATACAACACGGCATATAAGGGCGCTCGCCGAAACAACAGGCGACAACTGGTTTGCCGGCATGCCCGTCATTGCGTTGAGCGCCAATGTAGAAAGCGGGGCGTTTCAAAAATTTATTGAGGCCGGCATGAACGATTCCATAAGCAAGCCTATTGATTCAAATATGTTGAACAGCAAGCTGGCAGGCTGGCTCCCGCACGAAAAAATAGAATTCGCGAGTCGTCCGCAGACGATTAACGGCAGGATGAAGGACGGAAAACAGGACTATGACCGCGATCCTGTTTTTGAACAGCTAAAAACACTGGGGTGTATTGATTTGGAGAAGGGGCTTGAGCATACAGGGAGCGTTTATTCGTACCTTAAAGTTATCCGGCAGTACTGTTTAGGTTTCAAAAAATCGACCCTTGAACTACAGGAATACCTTGAGAAAAATGATATTAAGACATATCATGTAAAAGCACACGCATTAAAAGGTATTTTCGCGACCTTGGGCGTTGAAAGCCTGTCGAAATGGGCCGAGAAGTTGGAGGCTGACTCGGCGGACGGGGAGACCGCGGACGGAAGTTTCTCCGGGTACTGTTTGGAGGAAACCGTGCCTTTCATAAAGGAATGTACGGCGTTTTTTGAACGGCTTCCCGCGGAGGTAAAGATAGATATTACGGAAAAAAAAGCGGTTAAATGTGCGAAGGGTGATAAAACGGGGTTTTTGCAAAAGTTAAACGAATTGGGAAAAATCCTTGAAACAGGACATGCCAACTCTATAAACGAATTGACGGCAGGATTGTGTGAACTGTCGTTTGATGAAAAAACAGACGCTTTCATCCACGAAGTATCCCGCCTAGCGGCAGATTTCGATTATGATGTCGCATTACAAAGAATTAAGGAGTTCATGGATGACAGAGAAATTTAAGAATACGAAGTGCACTATATTAGCTATTGATGATTCGCCTGAGATCCTTACGCTTATCAATGAAATTCTTGGTGAAACATACAACATTCACCTTGCAAAAACGGTGAAAGCGGCAAATATAATCCTTAATGAAAAAAAAGCAGATATGATTTTGCTGGACTTAAAACTAGAAGGTGATATTTCCGGCCTTGATTTTTTGAGTTACCTGAAAAGCAGGGATAGTTTAAAAGATATACCTGTCTTGATGATTAGTTCCAATTCCCAGCTTATGAATGTTTCGAAGGCTACAAAGCTTGGCGCAAGGGGTTATATCGTTAAACCCATCAACGCGGTAAATCTGCGCGATAAAATTTACAGCATTTTGCTCGAAACCAAGTACAGCGGATCGCGTTGAATAATTTTTTCGTAACCTGATCCGGTTTGGCAGGAAATTTTTTTATTGGCCCGCACGGAGGGTATAAATTATTTATGTACGGTGATTTTAACGATATTTTTGATGACATTTCCAGGGCGGCCAGGTCTTTTCAGCGGGAGTTTTCCGGGTATGTCCGGGGCCGCCAAAAATTCGGGGATCAGGACGCACATGGTACAAACAATTACGATCAGTATGTCTGGCCGCCGGTAAACATTTACACCGCCGGCGCGGACGGGGGTGCCCTCGTCTTTGAATTCGGCCTGGCGGGATTTCAGGAAGAAGATATAAACCTGACTTTTCATGGCGATTATATGGAGCTCTCCGCCCTTTGCCGTGGAACATTAAAAAATTGCGCCGGACAGGAAACGGACAGGGCAGAAACACGGTATTTTAAAAAATCGTTGTGCTTTGACTCTGTCGAAAAGCAAAAATATTATGTCCCGGCGGACAGGTATGCACAGGAAAAAACAAAGGCTGTCTTCAAAAACGGCCTGCTCAGTGTAAGCGTACCCGTAAAAGAACCTGATAAACAAAACGACGGTATCAAGGTAGAGATTTCGGCTTAGGGTATGATTTTTGGAACTCACCGGATCCCGGAAGCGGCGGCAGGTTGCCGTGCAGTTTGCCGGCTCTTGAAATACCGCTGTACATTCCGGCCCGGTCAGACTATACTGTAATGGTCAACTCCATTGGTGCTGTATCAGTATTCCATGAGAGTCAAATAAGGAGACTACAATGATAGTTAGCCGAGTTATGACAAAAAACCCTGTCTATACACACCTCGAAGCGACTGTAAGCGAGGCGCGTTCTTTGATGGATAAAGAAAAAATATCCCACTTGCCCGTGCTTGACAGGAACAATCATTTGGCGGGTATCGCGACAAAAAAGGATATGCTTAAAGCAGGGCCCTCGCCCGCTACCAGCCTGGATGTGTACGAGATCAGCTATCTTTTATCGAAATTGACCATAGACAAGGTGATGACAAAGACGGTTATCACGACCGTCGAGGATGAAGTGATAGAAGAAGCCGCACGCATGATTATGGACAACAATATAGGTAGCCTTCCGGTGATGCGTGGAAAACTTTTGGTGGGAATCGTGACGGTAAAGGACCTGTTCTCGGCCTTTGTGATGGCTTTCGGGGCGCGGCATACGGGTGTCAGGGTAAGTTTCGTTATGCAGGAAAAACCCGGTCAGATTGCCAAACTTAGCGGCGCCGTCGCGGAAAAGGGCGGCAACATTGTCTCATTCGTTACACAGGATGGCGATTACCTTTGCGAGCGTGGCGGTACGATAAAGATTACCGGCTTGTGTATTGACGAGGTGAAGTCCATTTTCGACAAGGCGGAGGCTGAGATTTTAGATATACGCTAAGCGCCGTATACCTGTATGACGGCGCCGGTTAAGCGCCTGTCGCAGGGTCAAACGGGATGCAACACTGTGGAACGGCGGCATTCTCCCCCATAGGTAGACGCGGATCGGTGTTGGTTTAACCGGCTTGTCTCAGGCGAATCGCGTGTTGGTCTAAAACTTTCGCAGTAGATCGAGCGGACGGCTCTTTCCGGCGCGGCTGGCGCATAAGACGGACGATGCTACGGAGCAGAAAACGGTCATACAGCCGATCAGCGCGGCGGCTTTCCAGTCTATGATTACCGGTATCTCTTGCAGGTAGAAGCCCGGATCAAGAATTTTTACAGCGCCGCCCCGCAGCAGGGCGCTTACCAAACTCAGGGCCGCCTCAATGCCGCGGATTATGCCGTTGATGTTGCAGCCTATGACGAGGCCCAGCGCAAGACCCGGTACGGCGCCGGAGAGTCCGGCCAGCAGGCTGCACCACAGAAATATGCGGCGTGTTTCGGCGGCGCTTGTGCCGATCGATTTTAGCACCGCGATGTCGCGCTGCCGCTCTATTACCAGCATCGACACGGCCGAAGATACGTTGACTGCCGCAACGAGCACGACAAGCGCCATTATCAGCAACAGCATCTGCCGGGTCGATTCGTAGGAACTGTACTGGGCGTGCTGTAGTGCGCGCCAGGTGTAAACGTTTGCCGCTCCACCCAGCGCAAAAGAGATGTCCATGGCCGCCTCGTCCGCCCTCACGTAGGGCTCATCTATCTTTACCACAAGGAAGTCCCGGGAGATTTCGCCGCTCAGGATACGGCTGCCGGCCCTGTAGCTAATTATGCACCAGAGGGCGTCCAGCTCGTGGTAGCCCGACGAGACTATGCCTTTTACCCTGAATAGCGTGGTGCGGGGGATGGTTCTGCCGTCTTCGGTAAGGCGCAGCGTCATGAGTCGTAGCGGGCCGCCAACGACGGCGCCCACCTCGCGGGCAAGGTCCTGTCCAAGCATTATTTCGTCATCCGCCTCTATCAGGCCGGAGCCGTCTATCACGCTTAGGTAGCGGCGGCCCCCCTCGTTCTGCCAGAACGAGGGGGCGATCGCGCGAATCGAAGCGCCCGTCTTGCCCGCTGTGGAAAGGATGACCCCGATACCGTCGATTTCACGCCAAAGCCCCGTAACGCCGTTCAAGTGCGGCACAACATCCGGGGCGACATCGAGTATGGAGGTGTCCCGTACAGGGCCTCGGGGCCAAATTTGCAGGTGGCCCGTTCCAAGCTCCAGAAAACGATCGGTTATGCCGCGTATCATGCCGTCCGCGACGATCATCGTAACCATAATCGGTACCAGGCTCAGAGCTATTCCCAGCGCCGCGCCCAGCAGGTAGCGGTTCCCCTTGTTACCCCGCCCCAGCAGGTAACGGAACGCGATGAAAAATTGAGGGTTAATTTTGCCGCTCCGAAAGTACGCCGTCAGCAAGAACGTAGCGGCGCGAGGCACGCGCCGCTACGTTCTCATCGTGCGTCACCACAATGAGGGTTTTGCCCCACTTTTCCGCCGCCCCGTACAGAAGGCCGGTAACAAGGGTGCTGTTTTCCCTGTCCAGGTTGCCTGTCGGCTCGTCGGCAAGTATCACGGACGGATCGTTCACGATAGAACGCGCCACCGCTACGCGCTGGCGCTCACCGCCGGAAAGCTGCTGGGGCAGGTGGTCCGCCCGTGCCTCCATGTTGACATCCGCAAGCAGCGCACGCGCCTTTTCCAACGCCGCTTTCCTCGGTACACCGGAAATATAAGCCGGAAGCATCACGTTTTCCAGCGCGGTAAAATCGTTTAAAAGGTAATGGAACTGAAATACAAAGCCTACGCTTTTGCGCCTGTAGCGCGTTAAATGTTTTTCGGCCAGCTTGTCAACCCTGTTCCCGTCCACAAGCACCTCCCCGACGTCCGCGCGGTCCAGACCGCCCAAAATGTTAAGCAGCGTACTCTTCCCGCTCCCGCTGCTGCCGGTGATTGAAACGCTTGCTCCCCGCGTGATCTCGAAATTCAAGCCGCGCAGAATATGTAGGGTTTCCGCCGACGAGGTGTAATCTTTAAACAGACCACAAACTTTAACGATTAATTTTTCCATGCGGCTCCTATTCATCCCTCAGCACTTCAGCCGGTTTAATGGCTGAAACTTTTTTGGAGGCCAGCCACGCGGCGGCGGCGGCGGATAAAAATCCAAACAAAAATATCAATACGACCTCGTGCGGTATTATGCGCGACGGTATTTCCTTGATATAAAAGATAGCGGGCGAAAATACCGAAAAAGCATCGCCATCCCCGCCGCGGATCACCGCCAGCGCGTTCAGTACAAAGTTTACGGCTGTTTCCAGCAGCGTAAAAAATTGCTTTATGTGTGTAGATATTAGCAGCGCCGGTATCATGCCGGACAGCGCCCCGGCTAAACCGATGATTATGCCGTTAAAGGCAAATACGCATCTGATATCAAGCTCGCTCGCACCTACCGAACGCAAAAGTCCGATTTCTTCCCTTTTTTCCAGTACGATTCTGCGCTGTCCCTGAAAAATGTTTAACGCGACGACTATAAATATCAGGCCCACCAACACAAACATCAACAATTTTTCCGTACGCAACGCGCCGAAAAAAGCCTTGTTGTAGTCGCGCCAGGTGGAAACACGCGGGCGGGAGTCAAGCCCCGATTCTACGATAACCCTGTTTACCTGTTCGAGCACTTCGTCCAGATTCCAGCGGTTCTTCAGTTTTATGCCAACCGTAAAGGACGCCCCGTCCGTGTACTTGGCCGCCGCGCCTATGTTTACAAAGGCCCAACCCGTGTCGTATTCATAAAAACCTGTCCTGAATATACCGGCGACGGTAAACAGCGAGTCCTCCCCGCCCCCGTCCTCCCCGGCGGAAGCGTCGTTTACAACAGGCAAAATACTTGCTATAGAAATGAACTCCATGCGATCGCCGGTCCGCGCCCCGGTCCGCGCGGCGGCTTCCGCCCCCAGCAGGATTGTATTTTGCCTGTCTATGTCAAACGCGCCCTGTTCAAGAGCCAGCTTTGACGCAATACCCCGATCCTTGGACAGAACATCCGCCGGCAGCGCCCGCAGAACGGCAAGATCGGGACGCCTATTCCCGCCTTCAACACCGCGCCTCAACAGCCCTTTTACCTCGCGGAACGGCGTCACAGAAACAACACCGCTTACCTGTTCAATACGTTCCAGTACGTCCGTCCTGTCCGCGGGAAACACGTCTATCCTGATATGGTAGGACGATACTTCAAGGATTGTTTCGATAAAACCGAGTTGAAAACCGTTCATGACGGCTATGATAACGGTCAGCGCAAGGACACCCACCGCTATCCCCAAGACCGGAAGCGTTGACGAAGCCGAGGAACGCCGCCCCTTCCCCCGTATGTACCGGAACGCGACAAAGCCGATCCATGACGGGAATTCATTCTTTTTAACGGTTTTTTTTGGTTTTTCTTTCAAAAATTTTCCCTGCTATACACTATACCACCCACCAGCGGGTTTCACGCAAGGCCCCGCGTCAGGTCACAGGCGTTTGCCTTTGCGTAGGCACGGGGTCGCGGTACAATGAAGCGTCCCGCCGCCACAGCCTGAAATTTACCTCATTTCTTACCGGATCTGTACTTTAGGTTGGACAGGAATATCAGGAAACCATAGATCAAAACAAGAGCGGAAATGGACGCAAGTATGACGGACGTGATCAGGGTATCCGGTATCAGGCCGCGCGTAAATTCCGTTAGATACCTCATCGTTTCTTCCGAGTTCAAAAAAACCTCAAAGGCCAGTACCCCCCGGAAAACCAAAAGACCCAAAAAAATGTTGGCCAGGGGCCAGCAGCTTAGCTCGAATACAAGGCCCAGCGATGCCAGCAACAGTATCAGCGAAAGCGTCCACGAAAGGTAGGGTACGAGGCCTTCGTCTAAACGGGCGGCGATGAAGCGTCCGCTGAGGGAAAGATCGCTGACGATAGGGTCCGAAACCCAGTTGCTTACGTTACGGAACGGTAGCAGGGGCAGGCCGATCATTTTACCGTCCGCGCCCGCCGGTACTTTTTGATAAATGAGTTCCTTGTCTTTTATGGCCACAACACGGCTGCCCTCCGCGTTCGACGGACGATCGAGCAGTGTTATCACCGTGCCCGGTTGTGAAAGCATCAGGCCCTGCCGTCCGGCAAAGCGGCTGTTTGTTTCCAAGGGCGGCACGGACACCGCGGCAACGTTGCTTAAACATTTTGATATTCCAAACGTGAATGCGCCCGCAAGCAAAACCACAGTCAAAATGATAAGAGGCCAGGCTACTTTATGCCTGCGCCCCTGGTTTATTGAAAAAACAACGGTAAGGTATAAGGTAAACGGTAGCGCCCAGCGTCCCGATTCAAGAATTTCACCAGGAAATATACCGTTTTTAAACGGTATATGCGCCTCCGCCTCTACCCAGGCGTGCAGGAAGTCAAAGCCAATGGCAGCGGCAAACAGGATTGGGAAGCATAAGCCAAAAAAAAGCAAGACCCGCGCATAGTTTTTCATAAAGCGTTCAATACAAATTCCCCCAGCCTCCCGCTCCTAAGACTAGTACATACGGCACGATTTTTCCAGCCCCGCCAGTGGGTCTCACATCCGCTACGCGCCCACCAGCGGGTTTAAAGTCCGCTACGCGGTAGCGTCCCGCAGGCGGGCTTCGGGTTCTGCCTTCGCTCCGCAAAAGGCGATAGGCATACGCGGCTGTAGGCTGTGTTTGGTTCGATGTTTTGAAAACCGCGAATGGCGCGCCCGCCAGCCCGCCAGCGGGTTTAAAGTCCGCTACGCGGTAGCATCCCCAAAGCGGAGTTCGGGTTCTGCCGTCGCTCCGCAAAAGGCGATAGGCATACGCGCCCGCCCGCCAGCGGGTTTAAAGTCCGCTACGCGGTAGCATCCCCGAAGCGGAGTTCGGGTTCTGCCCTCGCTCCGCAAAAGGCGATAGGCATACGCGGCTGTAGGCGGGGGTGATTCGATGTTTCGGGCGCATTTCCGGCCCTGCCGGAAATGCGGGTTTTGCGGGGTTCCGCCAGGCACGCCCTTCGGGGTGCCCCCCCCCCCCCCCCATTCCCTCCGCGGACGCTTCGCGCCCTCCCAATCCCCGCGTTTCGTACCCGACCGCTTTTCCGGTAAATGCAAAATTACCGGCGGATTCAAGCTCCGCGCCGCCCGTGTGCGCCGGTCACTATACGAGCAGGTTTTCAGCCTGTATAGTTAAATTTTATGAATGACGGCGGGAAATTCACCGTATCTGAACTGACCGATCTGATAAAGCGCAGGCTGGAGGAAGGCTTCGGGCCGCTATGCGTTGAAGGTGAGTTGTCGAATTGCAGGCCTTCAAGCATCGGACACCTGTACTTTACGCTGAAGGACAGGGGCGCGGCGATTTCGGCGGTCATGTTCCGTAACAGCCTGTCCAGGCTTAACTTCGCGCTGAAGGACGGGATCTTGCTGCGGGCGAAGGGGCGGCTTTCCGTGTACGCCCAGCGCGGTACCTACCAGCTTGTATGCGAAACGCTGGAACCGGCCGGAACCGGCGACATACTGGCGATGCTTGAAGCCCGAAAACGCGCGCTTGCGGCGGAGGGGCTTTTTGACGAGGTACGGAAACGGCCAATACCGCGTTTTCCCGGGACGGTGGCCGTGATAAGTTCGCCGTCCGGGGCCGCCCTGCAAGACATCCTTAACATACTCAGGCGGAGGGCTACCGGCCTGCACGTAGTTATACTGCCCGCGCCCGTACAGGGCGCGGAGGCTGCGCCGCTTTTGGTGCGCCGGCTGGAACAGGCAAACCGCTGGAACATGGCGGACACGATCATACTGGGGCGCGGCGGCGGCTCCCTGGAAGACCTGCTGCCCTTCTCGGAGGAATCCGTTGTGCGGGCGATCGCCGCCTCGAAGATACCGGTGATAAGCGCGGTTGGGCACGAGATTGACTGGGCCTTGTCCGATTTTGCCGCCGACCTCCGTGCACCCACGCCGTCCGCGGCGGCGGAACTGGTCAGTGAAAATCGCGGGGACACGCTGAAAAGCATAAGAAGTTTTGTAAACAGCCTGCAAGAGACAGTCCACGCCCGCCTGATTAGGGCGCGCCTCCTCCTCAAGCCCTTCAGCGGCGATTACCTGGAACGGCAGTTTCGCGCGATACTTCAGCCGCGGCTGCTCCGCTTTGACGATGCGAAAGAGGCGTTGCTGTACGCGGCCGGTAACCGCACCGCCGGCCTGCGCCGCCGTCTGGACATGGTCCGCGCCACGCTGGAAGCCGCCAACCCAAAAGCGATGCTGGAACGCGGCCTTGCGCTGGTCACGAAGGCCGCCACCGGGGAAATAGTCCGTCGCGCCGCCGATGTAAGCCCAGGCGAGTTGCTCCGCATACAAGCGGCGGAAGGCGTGATAAACGCGAATGTGCTTGGTACAGGGGACTGCGGATAAACGGCTCGTCCCTTGCGTCCGGCGTCACCGGCAAAACCTCAGGCAAAACAGCTTAAGGCTGTTTTGCGGCGGGGCGCTTCGCCAAGCGCCATTATTAAACATATTGACATACTAGGAAAAACGCTTCATTATTGAAAAAAGATAACGAAACGGGTATCCTTCTTTTATGATCAGGCTGCATGGCGTCACGAAGCAGTATGCGGGTCTCGCGGCGGTGGACAACGTTGACCTCTCCATAAACGACGGGAGCATCTTTGGAATTATAGGAAAGAGCGGCGCGGGAAAGTCTACGCTGTTGCGGATAATCAGCCTGCTGGAGCCGCCGGACAGCGGGGAACTTTACTACGGCGGCGAGCGGGTTGACCAGCTTAAGGGCAGGGCGCTTTTGATCAGACGGCGGCAGATGGGGATGATTTTTCAGAATTTCAACCTCTTTTCATCGCGGAATGTGACGGGCAACATCGCGTACCCGCTTGAAATTGCCGGTTTCGGCAGGAAGGAGATCGATTCCCGCGTGGAAGAACTGCTTTACATGGTACAGATCGGAGACAAGGCCAAATCGCGGCTTCGTGAGCTGTCCGGCGGGCAGAAACAGCGTGTCGCTATAGCGCGGGCACTTGCCGCAAGGCCGCGCGTACTGTTCTGCGACGAGGCGACGAGCGCCCTCGACCCGCAAACGACCCGCTCGATCCTGTCCCTGATCGGTGATCTCCAGCGGCACTTACAGATTACCGTGATTCTGGTCACCCATCAGATGGATGTTATCCGGGCGATCTGTAAGGATGTGGCGGTGATGGACGGAGGACGCATCGTTGAAACAGGAACCGTCGAGTCGATTTTTGACAATCCCAAAACGGACGCGGCAAAAAATTTGGTAAAAGAGTAACAGAATGTCGGATATAATGGCGCTGTTGCCAAAGTGCACGGCGCAGACAGTATACATGACGCTTGTTTCTACACTGTTTGCCTGCATCATCGGCTTTCCGCTCGGCATAGTGCTGTACGGCGCTTCACCTGCCGGGCTAAAACCGCGCCGCATCCTGTACAACGTGCTATCCCGCCTCGTGAACGTGTTCCGTTCCTTCCCGTTCATTATCCTGATGGTTCTGGTGATGCCCCTTTCCAGGTTCATCATCCGTACCAGCATAGGGCCCACCGCCGTAATAATACCGCTCGCGATAGCGGCGGCCCCTTTCGTGGCACGGATCACGGAGACCGCCCTGCAAGAGGTTGAAAGCGGCGTCCTCGTGGCGGCGCGCGCTATGGGATCAACGGACAGGCAGATAGTATGGAAGGTGCTGGTGCCGGAAGCCCTTCCCTCGCTGATTTCAGGGCTTGCGCTTACCATTATCACGGTGATAGGCTATTCGGCAATGGCGGGGGCGATCGGCGGCGAAGGTTTGGGGGATATGGCGATTCGCTACGGCTATTACCGTTTCCGCATGGAGGTTACGGTCGCCGCCGTGATAGTGATTCTCGTGCTGGTGGAACTTTTTCAGGCCGCCGGTACATTGGTGAGCCGAAGCCTCCTCTCGAAACGGTAGGGGCACGAAATTTGTAAGCTTAACCTTTGCATGAAGGTTAAAAAAAATATAATTCTATTTTAGGAGGAATTATGAAAAAAATTACCGTAGCGGCAGCGGCGCTGATTCTAGTATTCGCCGCCGCGCTTCTCGTTATGGGCGCCTGCAAAAAAGACAGCAAAACGCTGAAAGTCGGCGCGACGCCCGTACCGCACGCGGAGATGCTGGCCGAGGTTAAGGATGACCTTGCGGCGCAGGGCATCAAGCTTGAGATAATCGAATTTACCGATTATGTGACGCCGAATACCGTGCTGATTTCCGGCGATATTGACGCCAATTTCTTTCAGCACATACCGTACCTCGAATCTAACGACGAATGGACGACAAAACTTGTAAGCGCGTTCGGCGTACACATCGAGCCCTTTGGCCTCTACTCCCGGAAGTACAAGAGCCTTGCCGAACTTCCCCAGGACGCGGTGATAGCGATCCCCAACGATCCGAGCAACGGCGGCAGGGCCCTGCTTCTGCTCCAGGACAAGGGCCTGGTAACGCTTAAACCGGACGCGGGTCTTGACGCGACCGTGCTGGACATAGCGTCGAATCCCAAAAACCTCAAATTCATCGCGCTCGAAGCGGCCCAGCTTCCCCGCAGCCTGGATGATGTTGACGCGGCCTGCATAAACGGGAACTATGCCCTTGACGCGGGCCTAAGCCCGGTAAGCGATTCGATAATCATAGAGGACGCCGATTCCCCTTACGTCAACATTGTGGTTGTACGAAAGGGCACGGAAAACGATCCGCGCATACAGGCCTTGCGTAGCGCCCTCATCTCCGCGAAAATCAAGAACTTTATCAGCAGCAAATGGCAGGACGGCAGCGTGGTAGCGATTTTCTAAAACGGTATACGCCTCCTCCCACCGCTCCGCGTGGGAGGAGGCGCGTAAATGTAAAAAATGAAATAGAGTTGTTCAGAAACCTCAGTTTCTGAACAACTTCCGCTGAAAAAAAGGCAAAATGCTTTATTTGTTTGTCGTGTTGGGCGGCGGAATCGGGGCCTTGCTCCGGTACATGTCGGTAGAGTTCATAAAAAAACTATTTGGAACACCTTTCCCGCTTGGAACATTTACGGTAAACCTTATAGGCTCGCTCCTGATCGGTTTTTTGTTTGCGGTATTTGAAGCACGCCTTCTCCCCGATCAGTTCCGCCTGTTTGCGATAACGGGTTTCCTAGGCGGGTACACCACGTTTTCGTCATACTCGCTGGAAACGGCCCGGTATCTGCTGAACGGGGACACAAGGCTTGCGCTCGCCAACATGCTGCTATCCAACCTGCTCTGCCTTGCCCTTACCCTTGCCGGCATGAAGCTGGCTAAAATGCTGCTCCCGGAACAATAGAGCCAAAACTTCAGTTTTGGGGAGACAAGCTTTGCCTGCCCTGTAACCTTTAAAAAAAGCAGTTCTGTTTTTGTTTTCCCCTTACC
>JAITKQ010000022.1 GCA_031278295.1 Spirochaetaceae bacterium
TTACTGTTTCTTCCCGCGTATTCTCCTGATTTTAATCCGATAGAGAAAGACCGGGCAAATATGAAGCGTGTTTTACGGGATACCGCTCCTCTTTGTGATTTACTTCAGACCGCGGTTTATAATTATTGGTGTTAGGTATTATAAAGTGGATTTACTATAAAAACAAGAGTGAAAATCCCATTGTGTATTGAGCCATTCCCAAAACCCGGTTAGTTTTGGGGAAAGCCCGGATATGGGCCTTGTTGAGGAGGGAATACGGGCAAATCCAGCCCGATGCGGCATCCGCGGCGGCGGCGGACTAAAGTCTATATGCGTTTACATAAACAGTTGGCAAAACAGTTCCAGCCGGCTTATCTTTCCGTCCGGCTTTCAGGCAGCGTGAACGGACCTGCCTGGTAAGCGATTTTTTTTCTTGCATGCTTAACCCCATATTGAGCTCCGATAGCTGCCGCTGCCGGATAGTCTGCCTTGATTTGCCCTTACTTTTTCAAAATGCGGCACGGCCTCTTTCCGGTTACATTTTTGATGAGGCAACGCGCGGCCTCACCTTTTTAGTCGGTTTAATATAAGCTATTATGTGAGATAAATGATGGAGAATGGTGGTTTACCGATTTACGAAGGTACTATCCCGCTGGAAGAGGTGCATAGCACGCACCGGCGGATTCTCAAACGGGCGGAACTGTTTAGGAATTCCGGCTACATAGGCGACATTCCCATGGAAGAGGTGCGTAGCACGCACCGGCGGATTCTCGAACGGGCGGAAATGTTTAGGAATTCCGGCTACATAGGCGACATTCCCAGCGAAGAAGTACGCGAAACTCATTTCAGACCCATGGTAAAGGCCGAAGCGCTACTTTACAACGATAGGAAAAAATTGCCGGAATATGAAGGGGTTCCAGCCTACGGCCAGGATTTTGACGCTTGCGACGTTTCCGTCCAGGAAGCGGGCGTGTACGACTCGTCGTTTGCCTCGACCGAGTCGTTAGATGATGAAGAAACGGCGATTCTTGATGACGGCAAATGGGAGACTGGCGAAGGGGAGGGTGAAGCGTCCCGTGAGACCTCGTTAGGCGAGGGGGTGGTGGGGAATGAAACGACCCGGACCGTGACGGTAAGCCCCCCGGCAGGTGTGGAAAAACAGGCTCAGGCCGCCGCCGGACGGCGGCAGCGCCGGCGGCGGCAGCGCCGTCCGGCGGCGGCGGTCCGGCGGCCGATCGCCGTCAAACTGGTGGGTATCGTTACCACACTTCTGATGCTGTCGCTGGGAGCGCTAACGGTGCTGGTGTCCATCCTTGTCAGCGCGGACGTGCGGCTGACCGCGGAGGATAACAATTTCAGCGTGAACCGGCGTACCGCAGAGTCGGTTCAGACCAGGCTGCGCGGCATCAGCGCCGCTGTCACCGTGTTTTACCATGACCTTGACGCGATAATTCTTACGGCCGGTTCCGCTACGGAGAAAACGGCAAGTACGGCGGCGCGTTATTTTTTTGACCAGAATCCGCAGATCGCCGCGATAATAATAGACGACAGCGATTTTTACATAAACGAAACTTTTTTTGCCGACGGTGGCGGCGATACGAATATGCCGCGTTTATGGAACATGTCGGAGGGCACCGATTTTGAGGAAGTACCGCCGGACAGTATTCTGCTACGCAACGCGACGCCGGTTTTTGGCATACCCATGCTCGTTATGCGCCTGCCGCTCGAAAACTCTATCGCCAAAGTATTTTTTGATTCGGAAACACTCAATGCGATGCTGGGAGAAGGCAACAATATTTCATTTCTGCTGAATGAACAGGGCGATGTTATCCTGCATCATGATATTGATACCCTGCGTAGCGGCGCCAATCTTTACCATATTCCGTTTGTAAAAAATATTCTGGATAATTCAGGTACAAATATACAGAGCATATACACGGACGGGGAAGGTGTTGAATATTTCGGCGCGGTGCAGCGCCTGAATATCGGAAACGCGATACTGCTTACGATTATACGCACGAGTATAGTTTTTGACGGAATTGTGAAAACAACTGTCCGAAACATTGTGTTAAGCGTAATTGTACTGTTTGTATCAACCGGTTTTGTAATTTTGTTTTCAAGAACCATAAGCAGGCCGTTGCGGGCGCTTACAAACGCCGTGCAAAAAATAGAAGACGGCAATTACGATTTACAGCTCAAAGTAATGAGCAATGACGAATTGGGACTTTTGACAGAAAATTTTATCGGCATGGGAAACAACCTGGAGAATTTTGAAAAGTTTACCAACAAGACGATAGTAAAACTGGCAAAACAGGGCAAGCTTTCACGCAGCGGCGAAAACAAAAAAACGACAGTAGCTTTTGTCTTTATACGCGATTTTCACGAAATATCGGAAGGGCTTAACGCGGAAGCGGTCGTCGATTTTGTAAATGACTATTTGCACATGATAGTTCCCTGCATAACAAGGAACGGCGGCAGTGTTGATAAATTTATTACGCAGGGCGGCCTTATCATAATGACGCTCTGGGGAACGCCGGAAACGGCGGGCAGTCCGAAACAGGACGCTCTCAACTGTATGCGCGCGCTGCTTTCCATGAGGGCGGCCCTGCGCTGCCTGAACAAAAGCCGCGTATGCAGGCTGGGCAGCCATATTCCGCTGATAAAAATGGGCTGTGGCGTGAATACGGGCGAGATCATATCGGGACAGATTGGCAGCGAGGAACGCATGGAGTATACGGTCATAGGGGACGCTGTAAATATCGCGGCGCGGATCGAGGGGCCCAACGATCTGTTCGATACGGACATACTGATCTCGGAAGAAACATACAAATATGTTGGCGATTATTTAATTACAAAAGAAATGCAAAGCATCGAGGTAAAAGGCAAAGAAAAACCCTTGCGCCTTTTTGCTGTTGTAAATATGCGCGATCCCATAATTGGAAAAGATATGCTTGATGATTTAAAGAATTTTGACGGTATTGATCTTGATGTTTGTAAAAAGAGCATAGGGTCTGACGGTCCCCGCAACATGGGTGATGTCCGCAGAGCATGGGGTGTCGATTCCTGATAGCTTTTGAGGGGGGAGGGGTAACCGTTGAGTCGGGCAAAAATCAGGTGAAAAAAAAAATCCGCCCCGGAGCGCCCGGCAAAAAAAATGAATCCTTTACGGCCTGCGCCGTGTTTGTGTTGCTGTCTCTGTTTGCCGGCACGGGGGGCTTGTACGCCCAAGACGGGGACGGCGGAGGTGACGCGCCCCCCGGACTTGTTGACTATGCCCCCTCCGGCGACACGGCTGAAGATGAACCGGAAGCGAATCCCGATGCACCGGAAAATGATCAAAGCGCCGCCCGGCGTGAAAGACTTATGGATACCGGCGCACTGAGGAGTACTGTAACGGACGAAGCGCCGCCCGCCCTTGCCTCTATCAACATTTTTGACAGCGATGTTTCCCTGTTTCTGTCCGGCTTTTGGAAAGGCGCTTTCACGGCAAAGTGGGGGATTTCAACGGGGCCGCTCGGTACAAGCGTGGCGGCTAACGATAGCCCCTTCCTGTTTACCCAGGAAGCCGACCTGAATCTGGCGCTCTGGATACGGGAACGCTGGTTTGTCGAGACTTCTTTTGAGGAGGACTACGCGGTAAACACTTACAGGGCGGGTTATCAGGGAAAGCCTGGAGAGGCGGTTCAGTATGTGGGCATAGGCAACAAGGGCCTCGATTTCCCCGAATTCCCCTACCTGGACCTGGGCGGGGATTCCGCCTCGTCATTTGGGCTGTACGGACGTTTCGGCGGGGGGCCGCTACAGATACACAGCCTGGTACGCTGGGATGACGCGGTCCGGGAGGAGCGTACCTTTGTCGGCGGCAGAGAACGGACATTTTCTTACCTGGAGGCGTCCGCCACGATCAGGGGCGTCTCGTTTGTACTGCCGGACGAAAATATCCAGTCGGAAATCATCGTTTACTTTGAGGACAATGACGGCGCCCTTGCCGACGGCAGCGGGCGGCGCTGGCGTGAAGCGCTGCCGAGCGAATACGCGGTAAGCTCCCGACTGGGGCTGGTCGAACTGCGCTCAAGCCCCGATGTAAGGGTTGCCGTCTCGTACTCAGGCGGCTATTCGATGGGTGACTACGTTACATCCGGTACATTTTTGGGGGACGCGCAGGCCGTCTTTAGCGAAGTGTCTCTGAAAGGCTACCCCCAGCCGGGCGGCTCGGCGGACAAACCCGCCGTGATAAGCATAGCCGGCAGGCAGTCCCTCGTTATCTACGAAAAGGGTACGTTTTCACCGTTTGAACGTCAAAGCCGTTACAACGCGCCCTACAGCACGGCGGAAAGCGTGATGCTGATCGATTCGTCCGACGGTGAACGTGTGCCGGGCTTTGATGCCGGCCCGCTTGCCGAAACATCGTTCTATTCCGATCTGCCGCTCTATGTCTCGGAGGAAACGGGGGATCTGATCACACAGGAACGCCGCGTGTACGAGATTATCCGCGACGATGTCCGCACGGACCCGCGCGACCCGCTCGCCCGCTGGCCCCTCGCGCTGGATTCGAGCGGGAAGCCCTGGAACTACCAGGTTTATCTTGCGGGAGGCGAATCTTTCGCGCCGGATGTACGGCTGCGCTTCACGAATTACGGCGCGTCAACTGACTATAATATCGGCACGGACGTTGTTCCCGGTTCCGTCAAGGTGCTTAGGGCAGGCCTGGACGACCCCAATTTTTCGTTCGATTCGACTTCCGGCACGGTCAGGCTGCAAACGCCCGCCACTTTTAACGAGACGATCCGCATCAGCTTCCTGAAACGTTCCGCCGAACGGCGGAACGGCAGCCTTGCTGCGGGTTTGGGGGCTGTTTACAGCGTGGATCAGCACTTCAGGGCGGAGGGGGCGCTCGGCTTGCGCTGGAATTTGGCCGCCGATTCGTTTTCCGAGGAGGGCTCTTCGAGTCCCGGTACAGTCGGCTTTGGCGGCAGAACCGTCTGGAGCTACGAAAACCTCAACGCCGACCTCCGGACAGGCTTCGCGTTCGTACAGCCCGATACCACCGGGCTGTACCGCGTTGCCGGCATGGAAGGCAGCGAACAGATACTGCCCCTTTCCGAAAGCGCGTCGTTCATTTCCGAAGCCCCCGGCGATCTGTCGGGCAATCAGCCGCCATTGGTAAGCGGTTTAACCATGTCGGGCCGCGCCCCCCTTGTGTACCGTGCTTACAGGAACACGGACGCGCTCGGCACGGTTACGCTGATGAACATAGACTGGAGCGGCGCGTCCGTGGTAAACGGGAAGGACGGCCCCTACGCGGCCCGCGACCCGTCCCTCGGCGGCGAGATTCTGGCCGCCGAATTCTCACTTGGCGGCGATAAAAACTGGACGGGCTTTCAGTCCCCGCTCGGTGACGGCAGCGCGTTGGCGGAGGCGCGTACCGTCGAGGTGCCGTTCCGCTTTTACAACTTCTCAGGCGATACATCCAAGGTGCGCGTCGTAATAGAGTTCGGCGATCTGGCGGACAAAGACAGGGGCGGCTACGAGAATCCGGCGCTGACGGTAGACGCGGAACTGTACCCGCCCCCCCAGCAGGGATTCCACGAGCAGCCGCGTCTGGTAACGATAAACCTGGACGATGCGGACCGGCGTAAACTTGGAAACGCAAAGTATTTAAGGCTTCTTGTCATTAACGATGGCGCCGCCGGCGTTTCGGGCCGGGTGCTGCTGGCCCCGCCCATAGTGCGCGGGGCCAAATTCGCGCCTCTGTCCGTGGTAAACGGCGAGGTAAAGGGTAATTTTGACAACAAAGTCTCTACGCTTGAAACGCTTGACGAAAGCCTGGGCGCCCGCTACCCCGATACCATTAAGCGCCTCCATCCTGACGGGGCGCGCCAGCGTGTCCTCAATGTTTCATGGGAAGACTTACCTGCCGGCGCATCCTCCGTGGGAGCGGGCGGCAGGCTTGGCCGGATCCCGTTTTCCAGCTACAAAACGCTTTCTTTCTTTGTAAAGCCGCCCGCCTTAACGGCCCTAACGGGCGGCGAAACATTTGATTTTCTGGTACTGCGCGGGCGCTCATCGCTCGGCAAGGATTCGGAGACGGCGCTCAGGGCCCGCATACCTGTACAGACTTTGAACTCGATAAGCGGTGGGAATTGGACAGAGGTGGAACTGCGCTATGGCGGCGGGGCTAACGAGGTGTACGCCGGAGGCCAGCGGATAGACGTTCCGCTGTACTACAACCCGCAGGCCCTGCGGGACAGCGGTTCCGCCAACGACGACGCCTATACGGGTGGCGATTACACGGCCGATTCCGCCTACATAATGGCCCTAATCTCAAAAGGCGGCCAGGAACTCGCAAAGGCTGGCGAATTCAGGCTGGACGAAGTTATCCTGCTGGACGGCGTACCTGAGTATTCGCTCAACGCCGGCGGCTCCTTCAGGTGGCATTCCGACAAAGCGATGATCAGCGTGAACGGGCTTGAGATCCTGGGCGGCCCCGCTTTCGAGACTGCGCTCGAAAGCGGGGCGCGGGGCGATCCGTGGGACGAGTACGCCGAGCCTTTCTACGCTGTGGTAACCCGTTCGCGGGCCGGCCTAAGGCTTTTTAGCGTACAGCTGGACGGGAACGTCGCTTTTTCAAGCGGTTCAAACCGTTTTTGGTGGAACGCCGGGCACAAAATTTCCAAGTCCCTTGGGCCGCTAAGCCTATTTGAAGCGTTTTTTGTTGATCCGTACTCGGTTTTATGGAATCACGAAGCCGAAATATCCGTTTCCGGCCTGGTTTCCTCATTGTTTCACGCCGGGAGCGACTTTGCAAGCAGCCAAAAAAATAGAGTCTGGCGGGCAAGCCTCGGTATGGCGTCGATTCCGGGGACGCCTCTGCGTTTTTCAATCGGCGCGGACGCTAACTGGTCAAACACGGAAAGTTCAGACGGCGAGGCCTACTCCGATTATGGCAAAGTGTGGGCGGATTCGTGGCAAAACATGATACCGGATAACGGCGCGTTGGCGGACAGGAGGCGGCTGGGGGGCCGTTTTGAAACAGGCCTAAGCACAAAGCCCCTGGGCCTTTCCCTCGCGCTTGACGGAAGGAGTTCGGCGGACCGCGCCGCCAACAGTACGGAATCGGCGGGGAACGGGGCGCTCGGCTTCCCGTTCAGCGCCGGCGGCTTCTCCGGCTCGTTCAGGGTAGAACGAGCGTACAGGCGTTTTATCTTTTACAAGGGCCCGCACGCCGGCTACGATCTGCAAAAATTTGCCGAAACCTTTGGAGAATCGTCCGCCGTTTACGGCGCCATCCCGTTCTATTCGCTGTTTGACCCTGGACTGGGCGCGGTTCTGCGCGAAAGTCTGGGCGAATCGGATTCGTCCGGCCTCGTCCGGGACGCATCTTTCAGCGACAAGTACCTGTTTTCGCTGCAACTACCGGAAACTTTTGGCCTTCCCTCGCTGTTTACGCCCCGCAGCCTGGAAGCGCACATAGACCGCAACCTGAATCAAAAACTGGATACCCAGACGGACACCCTCGGTACGGGCGGCGTCCTGCGTTTTTCATCAATCAATATGTTCGGCGCTTTTGGCGCCGTTCCCCTGTTCAAATTTTATGAAAACGATGAGTACAACACGTCGTTAAGCGCCGCAATCGCGATCCCAAGGGGCGAAAATACCTCGTGGCGCGTTCAGGCCGGCCAAATATTCATTTTTTACGGCTTCAAAGGCGCGACGCTTCAGTTTGAAGACCTTATCACGGTACTGGCAAATGGCTGGACGGGTACGTTCAAGCTTGACTGGGTCAGCCCGGCCAAAAAATCTTTACTTGGGACTCTGTACAGCTGGTTTTTTTCAAAGTTTTCCGGTCAAAGCTCCTGGCCCGCCCTGCGGGAGCTTGCCCTGGTAAACTTTGAGCGGCTCAGGCAGGAAAGCTTGGAATTGATCTTTGACAGGACGGGCGATTCCGGCGGCCTTACCCTGTCCTTCCAGCACAAATCGATCGTGCGGATACTCGGACGGCTCAACCTTGAAGTCTTTGCGAGGCTCGATGTTTCCCGCAGCGAAATTACCGAAACAAGCAGCTTCATCGGAACGATAGGCACAAGCCTCAACGTCAGTTACTGAAGCGCCGCGTGAACGGGGGGGGGGGGGGGCCGCCGAGTCGGAGACTCCTTTTACAGCCCCTCCCCAAACCGGAGTTAAACCGGGGTTTTGGAGCAGCCTCACCTGAGTTAATGCCGCTTGATCCGGATAATTCGCGACGGGGCAGCGTCGATCCGCGGGCCCGTCAGTCTCACGGGTTTTCGGGTTGCCCCTCGCGCGGCGCGCCGCCTGTCAGATCGTCTATCTTTTGGTTTAAGAGAAAAGCTTCACGAAGGCCCGGATCGGCGTGAAAACGCAGACGCGGCGTTTGGCGTACACGCAGCAAGGCGGCAAGCTTTGCCTGGATGAAGCCTGACGCGCTCCGCAGCCCCTCAACGCCGCGCATAAGGCCGTCATCCGGCTTAAAGCTGGAAACGTGTATGTCGGCGTACGATAGATCGCTTGAAACATCGACGCGGGTGATCGAAAGAAAGCTGTCCACCCTGTGATCCTTCACCTTGCCCTCGACTATGAGGGACCCTATTTTTTCCTGTATCAACTTTCCAAGCCTTTCACCACGATAGCTCCGCATATACCTGTTCTCCTCTCTCGTTTACAAGTCTTTTTGCCGCGTCCCGGTCGAGTATAGCCCGCGCACAGAGGGCGTCCGGGTCGGTGTTTTCCGCCGCAACCCGCAATTCCCAGTGCAGGTGGGGGCCTGTGGCAAGTCCGGTCGCGCCGGACAGCCCGATGGCGTCCCCTTCGTTTACCATGACGCCTTCTTCAACAAATATTTTGTCAAGGTGATAGTAGATCGAGTACAGCCCCGGCAGGTGTTCGATCACGATTGAATTGCCTGTAACGATGCGGCTGCGGGCCAGCGCGACTCTCCCCGCGCCGCAGGCCATTACCGGCGTTCCGACGGGAACGCCGTAATCTATGCCCGCGTGTACCGCCGGATCGCTCCTGCCGCTCGTGTAGAGGTAGACGCGGCGGTCGCCAAAGTAGCCGGTCCGCCGCGTGTCCGCCGCGACAGGCGGCGTAAACGGGCCTGTCGTATACACTGTATCGCCTGCCCGCGTGATTATCGCGCGTAGCCGCTCGGACTCCTCGGTCTTTTTCGGATCGGGTACGGTACGCAACGCGGTATTGGCCGGACCCAAGGGTATTTCCTCCGATAAAAAACTTCGTTCCTTCAGTTTCAGCCCAAACTCCGCCAAAACGCCCGGCGCCCCCTCTATCTTTACCAGCGCCTCGCCGCCGTCATAGGTGGAGGGCACGGCGAGTACGCAGGCCTTGAGCGTATGCCCCTCCTCATCAAGCGTCCAGTCGAAAAAGTACGCGCCCCCAAGCCGTCTGCCCTTTGCGTCCAGCAGATCGGCTTTCAGGGCCCTGTAACGCTCCGCCTCCCCGCCGCCGGGCAGGAAAATCAAGGTAAGCGGATCGCCGGGGCGGGGCTCACCGCCTAGCGTAGCGTAAAAATCCTCCGGGTTGTCCAGCCATATATCGAAGGGAGGCGCGGCCGCCTCCCCGCCGGCAGCGGGGGCTGCCGGCGGGGAGGCGGCCGGCGTCGTGTACCGGCGCGACAGGCAGGCGATAAAAACAAGGCAGACCGCCAGGAACGCGGCGCAGGGGACGGAGTCACGGCGCGACATCTTTTACCCCGTGCTTCTGTAAGTCGTATATGCAAAGCTGCGGTATATCGGCGCCCTTGTACCAGTTATGCTCTATTTTGAAAACGGCGTCTACGGAATCCTTCAACGTAAAGTCCGTATTCACCTTTTCTGCCGAGTTCCAGTAAACGCCGGCCCACTTGTACCTGCCGGCATCCAGCGTAAGTTTTACATGACGCGCGTCAAGTTTTCCAATAAAACATAAATCTATCACCTTTAAGCCGCGGGCCAAAAACACCAATTCTTTGTTTTCCTTCCCGTAAGGCTGAAATGTGTCTATCGTCTTAAAAATATCGGGGCCCATGTAGGAGAGAGGCAGTTCGGCGTCGATATAAATCTCATCCGCGTTTGTCTTTGCCGGCGCGAATTCTATGGTTTTTGCCGCTATGCGGAGGCGTTCCAGAAAAGCGTCCCAGTTTGCGGTTTCTATCGTGAAACCGGCGGCGAAGCCGTGCCCTCCCCAATC
Source organism: Spirochaetaceae bacterium (assembly GCA_031278295.1). Lineage (GTDB taxonomy): Bacteria > Spirochaetota > Spirochaetia > Treponematales > Breznakiellaceae > JAIRMY01. Next base: position 10,183 of record JAITKQ010000022.1, read on the forward strand.
AACGAATAGATCGGCGCACTGATCCAGAATTCCCTGCAAATCGTAGCCGCGCGCGGAGCGCATGGAGCCGGTCGCCGTTTCCCCGCTGAACGATACAACGATGGACGGCGTCTTGAAGTGGGCGCTCAGGCGGTTGGCCGTGATGCCGGTAGCTCCGCGGGGAATATTGTCCCCCCAGGCGATCGCGAGATTTCCTGAGTACGTTTCAAGATTCTGTGAGGCAAGGGGGTAAGCAATGTTCCAGACATTCAAGCCGATCTCTTTGCGCTCGGCATCCATAGCTATGATTTCGGCGGCAAGCCGGTCCCGTTCTTTAGCGTTTTTTTCAAGCAAAAGCCTGGCGGAGACATCCGCCTTTCCCATGCGGCCCGCGGAATTGATCATGGGGCATAACTGCCAGGAAACGTCACCGGAATTAAGTTTACGCCCGTCAAGTCCCGCCCTGAAGGCAAGGGCGTTCAGGCCCGGATGCATACTGCGGTTCAAGGCCTCAATACCGGCTCGTATTATGATACGGTTTTCGTTCTGCAAGGGCATCATATCGGCTATCGTTCCAACCGCGGCAAGCTGTAGATCAAAATTATCATCGTCCGGCGCCGGCCGGTCTTTCATCCGGGCGTAAGAAACAAATAAATTAAAAAAAACATCCAATTCGCCAAAACTATCCTTCGCATAACGCGCGGCCCGCGAAATTTCTTTTAGACGGAACAGACTCTTGCCCGCCGTAACCGGCATTGCGGCCCCTATCTCCGGCTGTAGATCCGCCATATTGAATTCAACCGCTTTCCCGAAAAGGGTTGAAAGCGCCTTTTTTTGCAGCGGCGCGTCCCATGCAAAAATCGCCTGCCCGGAAAGAAACATACCGAGCCGCGTATCGTTTATACCGGCGGTTCCGGGGACAATTGTTTCCGTCAGCCTGTCTATTACGACATGGTTTTTTACCTTTAAAACTTCGATAACCCACGCGCCGTCGTTGGCCGGGCGCGTATTCAACAGGCAGATTGACTGGCCGTAGTACGGGCTATTCAGCGCAAACCGTATCGCGGACGCCAGCTTGTACGCGACACCGCAGCCGGCAAGATCGGGAAACGGGTAAATGTACGTTTCGCCATCGCTGTTTTTTATTTTCGGGTCCACAATCGTGTACGCCGGCGGCAGGGTTTCCTGCGGCCTGTGGTGATCCGTTACCACCACGTCAATGTTTAATTCGTTTGCCCGTTCAATTTCCTTAACATTCGAGATGCCGCAGTCCAGCGTTACTATCAGAGTCCCGTACTGCGCGGCGAATTCCTCTACCGCTTCGATGGTGAGACCGTAAGGCTCATCCCCCTGCGGCAGCTTCCAGCTTACGTCCATGCCAAGTGAACAGAGCAGCTCCATCATGATGGCGATGCTTGTTACCCCGTCCGCGTCGCGGTCTCCAAACACCAAAACCTTCTCGCCCTCCTCTTTCGCGGCCATAATGCGTTCAACCGCATCGTCCATGCCTTGAAGCATGAACGGACTCCTAAGATACCTCTTATCGCTTTCCAGGTAGTACTGTATGCTCTCAGGCTCGGTAACGCCCCGTCTGACAAGTATGGATGCCGTCAACAGATCGCAAGCGTACTTTTTTGAAATTTCTTTTATTGTCTCAGCGGGAACATCCTTCTTTTTCCAATCCATGGCTGCCATCCTTAATAATCTATTAATCTCTATGCCTTATCCTGCCACAAAAACGCCCCCGCCGTAAAGTCCGCGCGCCGCTACCGGCCCGTCCCCGTAGCCGGATAGCGGCACGTACCGCCCCCGCGTTCCGTAGCAGCCGCCATTTTCGCCTCAAACCGAAAACCCGTGCGGGAAAGGCCTGTCCTGAAACAGCCGGAAAGTCCAAATTGTGTGTCAAGTTTAGTACGAGGCGGCGGGGGTACGGGGGCGGAGCCCCTGTAGAGGGGGTAGGCCGCAACGGAGTGCGGCCTCAGGGGGAGACTTCCCCCCCCCCCCCAAAACTACATTGATGTTATTTCCGTGTCTAAGCGGTATAACATCACAGCCATATTTTAAGCTTTTTCGTTCATCATTTCCCTGTACAGGGCCTTGGTTCGTTCCATCACCCGCTCCGCCGCTACGCCCAAACGTTCCGCGTAGTACACGGAGCCGCCCGCGCCGGCCCCCTCCTTGACGTAGCCGTTTTCGTACCCGGCCAGGCCCCGGTGGGGGGAATTGGAAAAATCGAGCGGCGCGGCCCAGGTTTCAACGCCGATGGACCGGGACAGGGCGGTAAAGTCAGCGTTACGGTCACACTGCACGTACTTCGTGGTGGCCACCAGCGGGAGTTTTCCCGGCGCCCCGCCCCTCCGGCCCAAGGCCCGTAGCAGCGCGGCCACGGCAAGCATCTGCGTCCCGCCGGCCAGTACCAGCTCCGTTTCCGGCGGCAGGGCCGTGACAAAGCCCGTAACGGCGGCCTGCATCGGGTCTCCCAGTTCGGATATGGCGCGGAGCGGCGCGTCCGCCAGCCCTCCAATTCCTATGCCAAGCCGCCTGGACGCCTCCGCCCAGACAGCCTCTTTCAGGTTCACGGGGTTTTCCGGCCCCGCCGAAGAAACCATTTCCCGGTATCCTAGTGCGCGGAGGACGAGGAGCGCGGTGGTCGTACCTCCCGGCACCGACTCGGCTACCATCACGAAAGGGCGCTTCCACGTACCCGTCGCGGCATTCCGGGCAAGCTCCGCCGCACTTTCCATGATTTCCGCAGCGTCCGGTACGGCAGGGCCTAGACGCGGATCCCCCGCCGGAAGTGCGCCGGTTTCGACATAGGGAGGGGATGGCGCTATCCATGAACCTGCCTGCACCGCCGTTACCGGTATTCCCGCCTCAAGTACCGCAGCCCTGGTGATGATGGCGGGCGTAGGATGCCCCTGGGGATCGACAGGGATTCCCTTGAAAACCCTGGAATGCCCAAAGCGGATCAGGTCCGCGTCCACAGGCGCGGTGTAGGGGGTTACATCCGGGTTCGCGCCCGCCGCTGAAATCCCGGGCGCCTTCGACAGCGCCGTTGAACCTATAAACAGATAGAGCATGTTTTCCATGATAAAGCCGCCCCCCGACATGGTCAATCTTTTTTTACATTTTCTAAATTTTTCCCCGCGTTAGCAAAGTTTTTTGCTGCATCAGCTAACCCCCTCCGCTTCAGCTTAGGTTTTTCTAGCCGCGCCAAACGCCGCATGAGGTACGCCGCGCGAGGATTCCGATTTCCTGTATGAGGCCTTGTTCAGAGCGGGATATTGTACCTGATGGCGAACACGCGGTTATTTAGGCGGAGTGGCGGAATTTAAGAGACGGCTGCCGGCAGCGGGTGTAGGGAACGGGTACGGGGGTATAAGGAGACAGTACTGATAAGCGATGGCGCGGCATGGATAAGGAAGATGGGGGAGGACTTGTTCCCCGATGCGGAACAGATATTGGGTTTGTATCACCTTGAGGAAAACATATACGCCTTTGGCAGGCATATTTTTAGGGCAACGCTGGTTAACTTGAGGCCAATCATCGTTGCCCTAAGGAGAGAGCTCATTGGACTTGTTCAAGAACCTATTTGAATGTGGGCAAAAGCCCACGGGTT